>QKFE01000268.1 GCA_003252225.1 Kiritimatiellales bacterium
ACGGAGTGCCGGACGAATGGCGGGGAGGCTGAAAAACAAAGCGCCATTAATCCGATACTCCACTCTTCCATTCGGTTCGCCATCTCACTAAGCTTTCGCTTTTAACTAAATAGGGGTGAAAAAATGTATTCAGAAATCACTTTGCCGAAAGGCTTCAAATGCGCAGGTATTGCCGCCGGAATCAAACCGGCGAGTGTAAAAGATATGGCGTTGATCCTTTCGGAAACTCCGGCCGCCTCCGCCGGAGTTTTTACCACTAATCAGGTGTGCGCCGCGCCGGTTAAGGTTTGCCGCGAACATCTCGAGCATGGATTGGCGCGCGCGATTGTGATGAATAGCGGGGTTGCGAATGCGTGTACGGGATCCGAAGGAATTGTTGCGGCAAAAGAGATGGCGGCGGAAGCAGCCCGGCTTTTAAATTGTGCGCCTCAGGAAGTGTTTGTTTGTTCAACTGGAAAAATCGGGCCGCAGCTGCCTCTCGATAAAATCGTTGCCGGAATCGGAACGCTCATATCTGCTGCGGACGCCGAAAGTGTGCAAAAAACCGCCGAGGCCATGATGACCACTGATACCCGCCCCAAAGTATCGGTGGCCGAGTTTGCCGTTGATGGCAAGCCGGCGAAAATCGTCGGCTTTGCCAAAGGCGCAGGCATGATTGAGCCCAATATGGCGACGATGCTTTCGTATATCACCACCGACGCCGCAGTGGAACAGCACGCGTTGCAGGCCGCACTGAAAAAGGCGGTCGATTCGAGCTTTAACCGGATTTCGGTCGACGGGGATCAAAGTACGAATGACACCGTGCTGGCGCTGGCGAACGGGGAAGCCGGAAATACCAAGCTGGATGAAAACTCAGCGGATTGGGCGGTATTTTCCGAAGCGCTCGAAAGGGTCTGTTTTGAACTGGCGATGATGATTGTGCACGACGGTGAAGGGGCGGATAAATTTGTGACGGTAAATGTAAAGGGCGCGGTTTCGGAAATAGAGGCCGATTTAGCCGCGCGGGCCGTGGCCAATTCGATGCTGAATAAAACCGCGTGGGCGGGAACGTATCCCGACTGGGGACGGATCATGGATGCCATCGGATATTCAAAGGCGAAAGTGGTCGAAGAAATGGTCGATATTTTGTACGACGAAACACAGGCCGTTGCAAAGGGCTGCCGTTCCACAGTTGCGCAGGAGGCGTTGATTAAGGTGGTTTCCCAAACGGAGTTTGCTATAAACATCGACCTGCACTTAGGGGAAGGGTCTGCCACGGTTTACACCTGCAACTGCACCGAAGAATACGTGCGGATTAATTATTGATTTTTCACCCGCAATTCCGGCGGCTGTTTAGGGAGAATTTGGATGAATACATACATTGAAAAGGCGGCGGTTTTAATTGAGGCACTGCCGTTTATTCAGCAGTTCCGCGGCGAAACGGTGGTTGTTAAATTCGGCGGCAGCATTATGGAGAGCGAAGACGGATACAGCCGTATTCTGCAGGACATCGCCTTTATGGAATGCGTCGGATTGCGCCCGGTGGTGGTGCACGGCGGCGGGAAAGCGATTTCGCGGTCGATGAAAGAGGCGAATATTGCGCCCAATTTTGTGCAGGGGCTGCGGGTCACCGATGACAAAACGATCGGGGTAGTCGAAAAAGTGCTGAACCATGAGGTCAATCCGCATCTCGTTGGAATCATCCAGCGGTTTCACGGGAAAGCGCGGGGAATTCATGGCGAGGATATTATTCGGGTGGATAAAATGACCGGCAAAGATCCGGCGACGGGTGAAGAGCTGGATTGGGGCTATGTCGGCAACGTTAAATCGGTCGATGTCGAGCCGATACAGGCTTATCTGAAATCGAATATTGTGCCGGTGATCACGCCGCTGGGAAAAGGCGATGACGGGCATCTTTACAACATTAACGCCGATGACGCAGCGACGGCGGTTGCCTGTGCGCTGAATGCGCGCAAGTTGGTCTTTTTGACCGATGTGCCGGGTTTGCTGCGCGATCCCGAGGATAAATCAACGCTGATTTCTTCGCTGCATCTGAGCGAAGTGGATGAGCTGATCCGGCTGGGCGTCATTTCCGGCGGTATGCTGCCGAAAATCAGCGGGATGATCGACGCGGTGAAGGCGGGTATTAAAAAGGCCCATATTATTGATTCCTCCCAGCCGCACTCGCTCCTGCTCGAATTGTTCACCTCTGAGGGAGTTGGCACCGAGATTACCGAGTAGTGTTAAGTTTTAAGTGATTAGGTTTTAAGTCATGTACCGGTCGTTCGAAGAATTGGAGGTTTGGCAGCGCAGTTCGAGACTGGCTGTGAGAGTCTATGAACTTACACGAACCGGTTTTGATTCGGGACTTAAAAGCCAAATGACGCGTGCTGCCGTTTCGGTTGCCAGCAATATCGCGGAAGGTGCAGAAAGAAATTCGGCAAAGGAGTTTTCGCGCTTTCTGTTTATTTCAAGGGGATCCGCTGCGGAGTTGCGAACTCAGGTATACATTGCCTATAAAATTGGATTGATTGATCACAATACAAAAACCGGATTGGTCGATGAACTCATCGAGATTTCAAAAATGCTTTTCAGCCTGGCTAATTCACTTAAAACTTAACCACTTAAAACTTAAAAACTAAAGCTTGGTGAATACCATGAACACAAACGAAATTGCGGAACTACAGAAAAAATATCTGATGCCGACCTACGCGCCGACGGTTGCGCTGGTGGAGGGGGCGGGAACCAGCGTCTGGGATGCGGAGGGAAATGAATACCTCGATTTTTCGACGGGCGTGGCCGTGACCAATATCGGGCATTGCCACCCGAAAATGATCCACGCGATACAGGATCAGGTCGAAACACTGGTGCATGTTTCCAATTTATACTTCAACGAAAAACAGCCTTTGCTGGCGAAACAGCTTTCCGAAAAATCGGGGCTTCCGGGAGCAAAGGTTTTTTTCTGCAACTCCGGCGCGGAGGCCAACGAAGGCCTGATTAAGCTGGCGCGGCTTTGGGGAAGCAAAGAGGGGAAATATGAAATCGTCACGATGCGGCAGTCGTTTCACGGCCGGACGCTGGCGACGCTGACGGCAACCGGGCAGGAAAAGGTGCAGACCGGTTTCGCCCCGCTGCCGACCGGTTTTTCGTATGCCAATTTCAACGACCTCAAATCGGTCGAAGAGGCCATCCATTCAAAAACAGCCGCTGTTTTGGTTGAAGCGTTGCAGGGCGAAGGCGGCGTGATTCCGGGCGATCCGGAATTTATGACCGGCTTGCGGAAACTGTGCGACGAAAAAGGGATTCTGCTTCTGTTTGATGAGGTCCAGTGCGGTATCGGCCGGACGGGAAAATGGTTCGGTTTTCAGCACTACCCAATTGAGCCCGATGCCTTTTCGATGGCGAAAGGGCTGGGTAACGGTTTCCCGATCGGGGGCGTTGTGGCGGGTGAAAAACTGGCGGATATTTTCCAGCCCGGAAACCACGCAACGACCTTCGGCGGTACGCCGTTGGCCTGTTCGGCAGCATTGGCGGTTCTTGAAGTGATCGAAGAAGAAGAGCTGCTGGCCAATACGCTGATGATGGGCGCATATTTGGTGGAGGGGCTTTGCGAGATCGCGATGAAGCATAAAAAGTGGATCTCCGGCGTACGCGGACTGGGGCTGCTGATCGGATTGGTGCTCGATGTGCCCGCGCTGCCGCTACAGAAAAAGCTGCTGGAAAAAGGAGTGCTCTCCATTGCGACGGCGGGTAACGTCCTGCGTTTATTACCTCCGCTGAATGTTTCGCAGGAGGAAATTGATCAGGCATTGAAATTGATCGGCGAGGCCTGCGCGGAACTGCACGGTGAAATGGCGGAGCAGTCGCCGAACCCCTGCAAATGCGGGATGGGGAAATAATGTAGGCGAAGCTTCCAGCTTCGTTACAAAAGCGGACTAGAAATTTAGAACAGAAGGAGAAGAAGAAATGGCGTATGAATTAAGCGGAAAAATTAAACTGATCATGGAGCCGAAAACATTCGGCAGCGGATTTACGGTGCGTGAATTTGTGGTGACGGTGGATGATGGAAAATATCCGCAGGATATCGTTCTGCAGTTTGTGCAGGATAAAGTGAGCCTGCTGGATTCGGTTCAAGTCGGGCAGGAAGTGACGACCTCTTTTGATATTCGCGGGCGCGAATATAACGGGCGCTATTTCAACAATCTTCAGGCCTGGAAAATTGAGGCGGGTGCCGCCGCTGCAGGTGATGACGATAAGCCGCCGGTTTCCGATAAAGATGTCCCTGCCGATTTTGATGAATACGAAGACGATATCCCGTTTTAATTTGCGAAAAGAAAAATATGTCAGACCTTAATGAGTTGGTAGACGAATTTGCCCGCAATGCGGAGGCTGAATTTGATTTAGCGGATTTGGTTCAGTCCGTCAGAAAGACGAACAAACGGTGCAGTGAATTTGAGGTTTATGAATCCGCATCGGACTCTCCTTTTCTTTTTGAGGTGGATGAAATCGATGACCGGTTTATTCCGCGCCATCTTTTCTTCAAAGGGGCGGAGTTCCGGATTGCACCGACGCCGACTGAAATCGAGGGCGGTTTCCTGATCCCGGGGCACCGCTTTATGCCCTTTATTTCCCCGGATACGTTCCCCGCAAGGGCATCGTTAAAATTGCCGGATGGAACGTTTGCCGATAAACGTTCGCTGAAAATGCCGTTTCAGGAAACGCTGACATACCTCCATTTTTTCGGCCCGGCTTCATCGCTCGCCTATCTCGTGTCCGATTCGGAAAAAAATACCGCCCGTTTAATGCCGCCTTATGATAAAGCGGTCGATATTACGGTGTTTGATTTGAAGGCCTTTTTCGCCACGACGGATTTCCGGGCGGGAGACTCGCTGATGGTGACGGTGGAGGATTGGCTGAGGGGGGGGTATTCCGTTACGCACATTAAAGAATCCGCAGTGAAAATCGATTTGGCCCGTTCGAAAAAGTGGACGGATGGAATGCGCGAAATGCTCGAGGATGCGGTTGATTATCTCGGCGTTACGACCAACTGCTCGAATCAGCTTGCCCACGCGTTGTTTTTCTCCAGTACCGAAGAGGAAATACCCCCGTTAATGAAAACCCCTCCGATGTCGCTGGCCGCATTTTCCAATATGCAGAAAGATCTCGCGGTGAAAGTGGTCGGTGAAAATGCGCTGTTCTGGGATGCTGCCGATGATCCCAATGATGCGCTTTTGCTGGATGCGCTGGAAAACCCGGCCGAGCCCGAAAGTGAGCTGGGCGCTTTTTTTGAAGAGTTGGGGTTGTCTCTTTCGGAAGACGATGCCGAGGCCTATATGCGCGATGCGCTTTATCAGGGCGGTAAATCAGCTGATGATGTTTTAGCCCGCGTTGTTGAGGGTCGATCTCTCTATTTCCCCTCGGCAAAAGAACAGCAGCATTTTCACGAACTGTGGAATCAAAAATGGGATGCCGTCAAAAGTGGTTATGTCCGTGACCCGGCCGATCATGCGGAGCTGCGAAGCCGATTTTTAAAAATGAACGATAAAGCGTTCGCAACCATGCGGGCATTGGACAGCCGGGGGGCGGGGTTCGATATTTTCGGCAATCCGGCTTTCATGGAATACAGCCAGCTGACGTCCATGATTTCTCAGGGGCTGGCGCTGTTAAACCGTCCGGAAGAGGGGAGCGGGAATTCGTCCCTGCTGAAAAGCGGCGGGCTTGATCAACTGGAAGCTGTCCTCGACGAGTTGGGGGAGCAACTGTTGGCGTCGTCGAACCCAACGGCAAAAAAGGCGATGAAGAAATCAGCACCAAAGGGTGGTATGATTTATCAGGTGAAAGTGACCCTTAAGGGAACAAAGCCCCCGATTTGGCGGCGTCTGCTGGTTCCCTCTTCCATGCCGCTGGATGATCTGCATGAGGTTATTCAGATTGCGATGGGCTGGTTTAACTGCCATCTGTATCAATTCATTCAAGGTCGGACCTATTATCAGCCCAATCCGGAGGATTTCGGATTCGGTGGATTTGAAGCCGAGGATACCGCCGGATTGACCATCGGCCATTTGCTTAACCGGGAAAAAGACAAGGTAGTTTACGAGTATGATTTCGGGGATTCATGGGAGCATACCGTTGTACTGGAAAAAATCCTGAAACCGGAAAAGGGCGCATTTTACCCCGTTTGCATCAAAGGGAAACGAGCCTGTCCGCCGGAAGATTGCGGCGGGGTTTGGGGTTATGAAAACCTGCTCGAAATTCTCGCGGATCCGAAACACCCCGAATATCAGGAAATCACGGATTGGGCCGGTGAATTTGACCCCGAAGAGTTTGACCTCGACGAAATCAACGGCGCCCTGAAATTACAGTTTGATTAATTTATAATTACGAAAGGAATTAACGATGAAAGTGGTACTCGCTTATTCGGGCGGCCTCGACACTACGGTGCTTTTGACGTGGCTGCAGGAAAAATATAATGCCGAAGTTATCTGCTACTGCGCGAACGTTGGGCAGGAAGAGGAGCTTAACGGGCTGGAGGAAAAAGCCCTGAAACACGGCGCGGTTAAATGCTACGTTGACGACGTGCAGGAAGAATTCGCCGCCGATTTCATCTACCCGATCATGCAGGCCAACGCCATTTATGAAGGCACCTATCTGCTGGGCACCTCCATTGCCCGCCCGCTGATTGCAAAACGGATGATCGATATTGCCGTTGCCGAAGGCGCCGAAGCGATTTGCCACGGTGCAACCGGTAAGGGTAACGATCAGGTTCGTTTTGAACTGACCGCCTATGCGCTCAAACCCGATATCAAAGTGATTGCCCCGTGGCGTATGCCGGAAGATTTCCCGTTTCAGGGTCGTTCGGACATGATCAAATACCTCGAAGAAAAAGGGGTGCCTTGTTCCGTGTCCGCTTCCAAGCCCTATTCGATGGATCGCAATATGCTGCACATCAGTTTTGAGGGGGGTATTCTGGAAGACCCGTGGAATGAGCCGGATGAAAATATGTGGTGCATGACCAAGCCGCTGAGTCAGGCTAAAGACGAAGCGGAATATGTCGAAATCAGCTTTGAAAAAGGCGTGCCGGTTGCCGTCAACGGTGAAAAACTCAGCCCGGCTGCACTGCTGAAAAAACTCAATGCGCTCGGCTGCGAACATGCGGTGGGTCGAATTGATATCGTCGAAAACCGATATACCGGAATGAAAGACCGCGGTGTTTATGAAACACCCGGCGGAACCATTCTGCACCACGCGCACCGCGCACTTGAATCGATCTGCATGGATCGTGAAGTGATGCACCTGCGCGACGGGTTTATCCCGAAATATGCCGAGCTGGTGTACAACGGCTACTGGTTTGCGCCGGAGCGCGAAATGCTGCAGGCCGCCATTTCCCAGAGCCAGCAAACCGTCACCGGCGATGTGCGGGTGAAGCTGTTCAAAGGCGGCGTTTATGTTTGCGGCCGCCGTTCGCCGTATTCACTCTACAGCCCGAAACTGGTCAGCTTCGATGAAGCCGGCGGATACAACCAGTCGGACGCAACCGGATTCATTAAACTCAACGCCCTCCGCCTCCGCGTCCGCGGGCAGATGAAGAAAGACGATTAATTTCCGGATTTCAATCAGTGGAAAGGGTTTTTCCGTGGTTGGAAAAGCCCTTTTTTGTATTCCCCCGGCGTTGGCAACAGGGCGGTTTCCTGTATAGTCCGCCCGATAAGTTAGGAGAAAGTAATGGCAGTAAAAACAGTACCGTTAAACCGGGAACAGTTGGAGGCGCTGACGGAGCGGTTTCCCACGCCGTTCCATATTTATGATGAAGCCGCGATCCGCGAAAATGCGCGGCGTTTAAAGGCGGCGTTTGCGTGGAGTCCGGGGTTTAAGGAATATTTCGCGGTGAAGGCCGCGCCGAATCCGTACCTCATGAAAATCCTGAAATCGGAGGGTTTCGGTTCGGACTGTTCGTCTTATCCGGAGCTGCTGCTGAGCGAAAAAGTCGGCGTTGTCGGCGAAGACATTATTTTCACTTCGAACGATACGCCGGCCTATGAATATAAAAAGGCGGCCGAACTGGGGGCGATCATCAACCTCGATGATATTTCGCACATTGCTTATCTGGAAAAGCATGTTGGTCTGCCTGAGCTGATCTGCTGCCGCTATAACCCGGGGCCGCTGAAAGGCGGGAACGCGATTATCGGCCATCCGGAAGAGGCGAAATACGGCTTTACCCGCGAGCAGCTTTTCGAGGGCTATCGGATGCTGCGCGACAAAGGCGTGAAGCGTTTCGGGCTGCATACGATGGTGGCTTCGAATGAGCTGGATGGTTCCTATTTTGTGGAAACCGCGCACATTCTTTTTGAGCTGGTCGGCGAACTTTCCGCCGAGCTCGGTATTGAGTTTGAGTTTGTCAATCTCGGCGGCGGCATCGGTATTCCGTACAAACCGGAACAGGAACCGGTCGATCTCGAAGCGGTCGGCGAAGGGATTCGCAACCTCTACGAAGAGCTGATTATCGGCAAAGGGCTGAAACCGCTGGATATTCGGCTGGAATGCGGACGCATGGTTACCGGCCCGTTCGGGTATCTGGTCAGCCGGGTGCTGCACAAGAAAAACACCTACAAACAGTTTGTCGGGCTCGATGCCTGCATGGCCAATCTGATGCGCCCGGCGCTTTACGGCGCTTATCATCACATCACAGTTTCCGGAAAAGAAAATGATCCGTGCGATTTTGTGTGCGATGTCACCGGGTCGCTCTGCGAAAACAACGATAAGTTTGCCATTGACCGCGCGATCCCGCAGGTTGAAATCGGCGATCTCGTCGTTATTCACGACGCCGGTGCGCACGGTCACGCGATGGGCTTCAATTACAACGCGAAGCTGCGTTCCGCAGAACTGCTGCTGCGCGAATCCGGCGATGTGGTGCAGATCCGCCGCGCCGAAACCGTTGAAGATCATTTCGCGACGTTAAACCTCGACGGGCTGGAAGCCTTCGAGGTTTAGGCATCAGGCAAGAGGCACTAGGCAATAGGGATAAGCATGGGTGCGGAAATCAGGAGCTTCCGGGATTTGGTGGTCTGGCAGAAGGCCATGATTTTGGTTGAACTTGTTTATGCGATAACGAAGCAGTTTCCCGTTGATGAACGGTATGCCCTGACTTCTCAATTGAAGCGGGCCTCTGTTTCTGTGCCAAGTAATATTGCTGAAGGTTATGGGCGGCAATCTACAGTTGACTATATCCGGTTTTTGAAAGTTGCGCAGGGGTCTCTGTATGAGCTGGGTACCCAGCTGGAACTGGCATGTCATTTGGAATTCGTATCTGCGGATGAAATGAAAGAAGCGCTTGAACTTTGTGCTGAAATAGAAAAAATGCTTGTTGCGCTGGTTGCAAAACTGCGCGCGAGGAAAGACGGGTAATCACTAGTGCCTGGTGCCTAGTGCCTATTGCCTCCAACTTTGGAGAATGAATGATGTATTTTAGTGGTGTTTATACGGCTTTGGTTACACCGTTTGCAACGGATGGGTCGGTTGACTATCCAAAGTTGCAGGAGCTGGTTGAGTTTAATATTGCGGGCGGCGTGAGCGGAATTGTGCCGGTGGGAACCACCGGGGAGTCGCCGACGCTGAACACCAAAGAGCATCTTGAAGTGATCCGGGCTGTGACGGAAACCGCGGCGGGCCGGTGTAAAATTATTGCCGGAACCGGCGCAAATTCAACGGCGGAGGCGATTGAACTGACCGAAGCGGTGAAGGGTTTCGGCGTTGATGGAACGCTGCAGGTTACGCCGTATTACAACAAGCCGAACAACGCCGGCTTAATTGCTCATTTTTCGGCGGTGGCCGATATCGGTATTCCGGTGGTGCTTTACAATGTGCCGGGCCGGGCCGCCAAAGAGATTCCGATTGATGTGGTGGCCGAACTTGCAAAACATGAACATATCGTCTCCATAAAAGAAGCAGGCGGATCGGTTCAGCGGGTAACCGATATTAAAAAACGGTGCGAAATCGAAGTGCTCTCCGGCGACGATGCGCTGGCGCTGCCGATGATCCGGGAGGGTGCGATCGGGGTGATCTCGGTGGCCTCCAATATTATCCCGTCGGAACTGGTTTCGCTGATCTCCGCCGCGCTGGCCGGAAATTATGAAGAGGCGCAGGCGC
>QKFE01000044.1 GCA_003252225.1 Kiritimatiellales bacterium
TCATCATCCCATTCCGCATAAAACCGTCCGCCGGGTGTGTCCAGCGGCCACGATCCGGCAGTAGAACGGCAGGGATTTCGGGGTTCACCCTGCGGGTTAGCGCAAATCAACGATTCAGAAGCCTTCATTCTTTTGATAATAAACAACTTGTCGAATCAGCGCGAGATTTCCATTCCCGCATTTAGGTTTATTGGTGCTATTCGGTTTCAACCGGAAACGCGATGCCGTTCAAAAACCTGACCAAAGGCGCTGACGGATTCGGTGATAAAGCGATTGGCGAAAACTAACGCCTACAGACGAGCCCGAATTCCGGCACATTTAGCTAATGGTATTAAGTTTCATTAGGGCAATTCTGTCCATTCTGCCGCTCCGCAAAGCGTTGTATATTTGAGGTATAATGGTTGTTTGCAAAAACACCTTTAATAATTAAGTATATTCCGGCCCGGGTGCTGACCATCCGGTTGCCGACCGTGAAACAGAAGGTTTTGTCTCGCCCGGATTGTCTTAAAAAGGAGAAGAAAATGAACAAAATACGTAAAAGTATCACGCTGCTGTTTTCGGCGACAGCGCTGCTCCTGCCTGCTGCGAAAGCGGTTGTAACCATTACGAATCAACCTGTTTCGGTTTATACCGATATCGGCGATCTGGTTATTTTTGAGGTTGCCGCAACCTCTTCAACCGGAACTCTAAACTATGCATGGCAAAAAGATTCCGTTTCGCTGGCGGATAACGAATACATTGCCGGCTCCGCGTACAGCCGGTTGGTGGTCAGCCCGGCGCGTTCCGCCGATACCGGCAACTACCGGGTGATCGTTTCGGATATTGAGGGAAGTGTAACCAGTTCCGTTGCCGGATTGACCCTGACCCTGCCGCTTCCGGCTATTTCCGCCGAACCTTCCGACACAACGGTTGCGACGGGCGGAAATGCCGTGTTATCGGTTGTTGTGACCAATGCGGTCAGTTTTCAGTGGTACAAAGAAGAAACCGCCCTTCCCGGTGAAACCGGCACAACGCTGCAGCTCAACGGCGTGACCCAAACCAACACCGGGGTTTATTCGGTGAAAGTCGCCAATAACCGGGGAACAGTTTCGTCCAAAGCGGCGCGTTTAACCGTTACATCGGCTGCGAGCCTGAACGAAGCGCTGGACAATAACGGGATATTGATCGACAATTCCGCCGGTTGGTTCTCGCAAACAGACTACTCATATGACGGTTTCGATGCGGTGCAATCCGCGGATATCGGGGATAGCGAAACGACCGAAATCAATCTGACCCTGATCGGCCCGGGCGACTATTCATTTTATTACGCCTCTTCCAGCGAATATAGCTATGACTATATCCGTTGGCTGCAGGACGGAACCCAGTTGGGTGCCCGTTCCGGCGGCAGCACACCTTCTTTCATTCAGGGCATCGGCTTTGTTGCCGACAAGGCCCACATCGTGACGTATCGGTATACAAAAGACGGGGGTTCCAGTGCAGGGCTGGATTCCGGTTTTGTGGATCAGTTTGTGTTCACTCCATACGGCCTTTCCAGTGTGGAAACCGCGGTGGACAATCCTCCGGCTCCCATCGTGCTTGGCGGCGATGCAAACTGGTACGGACAGGATAACCGGACGTTCGACGGAACGGACGCCGCTCGCTCACCGAAAATTGGCCACAATGGAACGGCCTGGTTCGAAACCACCGTACAAGGGCCGGGCATGGTGGTTTTCCGGAACTATGTTTCCAGCGAATACGGTTACGATTACCTGCGTTACAGCGTGGATGATGCCGTCCGGTATTCAAGAAGCGGCACCGAAACAACCTGGGTCGGCGTCACCAACTGGGTAAACTGGGGAACCCACACGCTGCGCTGGTCTTATAGCAAAGACGGCGGGGGGACTGCCGGTGATGATGCAGTCTGGGTGGATCAGATAAGCTACACCCCGGTCGATCTCTCTTCACTGGCGGAAGCGGCGGATAACGCCGAACTGGAGTGGATCACCAGCGGAACCAATCCGTGGTTCGGACAGGATCGTTTTACTTTTGACGGAACGGATGCGGTGCAGTCCGGCGTAACCGACCACAATGGCGAATCGTGGATCAAAACCACGGTTGCCGGCCCCGGAACCCTCTCCTTCAAGTGGAGTGTGTCCAGCGAAAACGGTTATGATTACCTCCGGTTCTTTGTCGACGGAAACCAGAAACTCACCCGCTCCGGCACCACGGCGGACTGGGTTGAAATCAATATGGATCTGACCAATTCCGCGCCGTACGAACTGATGTGGAAATACACCAAAGAGAGCAGCGGATCGCATGGCGAAGACGCGGGCTGGATTGATCAGGTTCTATTTGCGCCGCAGCGCGATCCGGTCACGCTGGATGTGACTTCGATTCTCGGTTCACCGGATCCGGCGGCCGGAATCACCACCAACGACTGGGGCACGGTTGTCACCTGCTCGGTCGCCAATGTCACGGTCGGCACCACCCAATTTGAATGCACCGGCTGGGCCGGTACCGGCTCCATTTCGGCCAACGGTTCCGGAAATCAGGTGATTGCAACGCTCGAAGAAAACTCCTCTATCAGCTGGCTTTGGCAGACCAATTACTGGCTGGACGTGAACATCACCGGAAACGGATCGGTCAGTCACTCGGATGATTTTTATGCCAAAGATTCGGAACAGACGTTGATTGCCACTCCCGATTCCGGCTGGCTGTTTATGGGCTGGAGCGGTGACGCGTCCGGAACAAATAACGCCGTGTTGACGATGGATACGCCGAAAACGGTCATGGCGACGTTTTCCGACGATGCCGACGGCGACGGCTTAACCAATGCCGAAGAGGCCGGTTATGGTTCCAATCCCTGGCTGGCGGATACCGACGGCGACGGATTCGACGATGCGTTTGAAGTGGCGCAGGGGCTGAATGTCACCAACGACAGTTCGGCAATTGTGACCTATATTCAGAATCATGATTCCTCCTTCGGGCTGTATACTTCCAACGCCGTGTTCGACGTCGCGATCGGGCAGATGCTGGTCGAAATTTCCGGCGGAAACGCCACGCTGAGTTTGCAGCTCGAAGCGTCGGACGATCTCGTTACGTGGACCAACGCCGGCCCGTCGGAGGTTTGGAGCTGGCCGGTTGATAGTTTGAAGAAATACTTCCGAGTGAAATCGTCGAAGTAGAAGGGATACCGATAGACAATTTAAAGGAGAGGAACCGAACGAATCGGTTCCTCCCGTTGGTGACAGGAGAAAATATGAAAACGAAGAAACTGCAACTCATGGCGGCAATAGCCGCCATCGCCGGCATTGCGCAGGCCGCAACCTTATATGTGGACGCAACCAGCCCGCTGCCGACGTATCCCTACGACTCGTGGTCAAATGCGGCGCACACGATTCAGGCGGCGGTAGATTCCTCATATAGCGGTGATACAATCCTCGTTACAAACGGCACCTATCAGATTTCTTCACAGATTTATATCTGGCCGGGTATCACGCTCGAAAGCGTCAACGGCCCGGAAGTGACCATCATCGATGCTCAAACTGTTACCCGCGGTATTTACATCAACAACGGCAACACGGTCGTCAACGGTTTCACCATTCAAAACGGGAATGCTTTCCCGTACAACTATTCACCGACCTATGCGGCCGGTGGCGGAGTTTATGTGGTGAGCGGGCAGGACGCGGTGGTCACTAACTGTATTTTTAAAGCGAATCGCGGCTATAATGGCGGCGGCATGATGCGGGGCATCGCGAAAAACTGTACGTTTATCGGGAACCTTGTCGATGGCAACGGAGCCGGAATCGGATGGGGCAAAGCGTACAACTCACTTTTCACTGGAAACTCAACCACGAGTTCGGGCGGAGGTTCAGCCTGGTCAACCTTATATAACTGCACGCTGACCGGCAACCATGCCGACAATACGGCCGGTGGCGTTTATGGTGGAACCATCTATAACTGCATCGTTTGGAATAACACCGCCGTTGATCCCTACAATCAGGGTAAAGAACTAAACAATGTTACGGCCAATTACACCTGCTCTCCGGAAGTGACCCACGGCTCGAACGGCTGCATTACCAATAACCCGCTTTTCGTTTCATCCTCCCACATCGCGACGAATTCGCCCTGCATTGGTGCGGGCGATACCAATAATGTTTCAGGCGTTGATATTGACGGCGAAACCTGGCAGACACCGCCCGCAATAGGATGCGATGAGAATGACGGTTCCACGTCTCCCGCCGGAACCATTCTTTTGACCCTTGAAACACCGGATGTTGTTCTGGCCGGTTGGGAACACAGCTGCTCCTATTCCGTCATCGGACAAGTCAGTTCCTTCGAGCTTGATCTCGGCAATGGCATCGTACTTTCCAGCGGCTCATCAGTTAATACATCATGGATCACCCTCGGAACGAACGAAGTTGTTTTAACGGCTTACAACGCCGATTATCCAGCGGGCAAAGCGATCACCAACGAAGTCATCGTACTTGATCCCGACAGCGTGGCGGTTTATGTCTCCACCGACGGCAGTGCCGCGAATGACGGCACCAGCTGGACAAATGCATTCGATTCGATCGCCCAGGCAATTGGCGCTCAAAACTATGAAGGCGGCCCGGTTTATGTTTCCAACGGAACATACGTCATCAGCTCCACCTTAAATGTACAGAAGGACATTGTGATTAAGGGACTCGATCCGGAAACCACCCTCATTGACGGGGATGGATCAACGGGTATTTTCTACCTCGACAGAAGCCGCTGCATCATCAGCGGACTCACCCTTACCAATGCGGCATGGCAATATGCGGTCAGCTGCAACGACACCACCCCGGTTCTGACCAACTGCGTCATTATCGGAAACAGCGGCGGCGGTATGCAGAAGGGAACCGCGATTGCCTGCGCCTTTAAAGATAATATGGCGGATACAGGCGGTGCCCTGCGGGAAGCGGTTGCCTACAACTGCTCTTTTGCCTACAACGAAGCAAAGTTCGGCGGCGGCACGTATAACTCCGTTCTTTATAACTGCGTACTGACGGGCAACACCGCCAGCCATCAGGGCGGCGGTATGTTCGAAGGTTTCGCAGTGAACTGCACCCTCGTCGGAAATACAGCGTTCCGCGGCGGCGGCATCTATCAGGGTTCTGCCGCAAACAGTATTATCTGGCACAACATTTCAGGAAACGGCCCCCCGAATCTGTTTGGTGCAACCAACACCATCTACTCCTGTTCGCCGGATTTGATTCACGGAGTTGACGGTAATATCACCAACGCCCCGCAATTACGCTCCATTTACCGGCTGGCTGAAACCTCGCCCTGCATCGGCGCGGGAAACTCTTCCGTAGCCTTCGGTCTTGACCTCGACGGCGAGCCGTGGCTCACGCCGCCCTCCATGGGGTGCGATGAAGTTGACGGCTCCTCTCCGACCGATGGCCCGATCCTGCTGGCGCTGGATATCCCCGCCCGTGTGGTTACTGGATATGAACTCGAAATATTCAGCCTGGTTCACGGAAATACAACCGGGTTTAATATCGATTTCGGGGATGGGACAGTGATCTCCAATACCTTGCTGACCTCTAAAGCATGGAATTCCACCGGAACCTACGATGTGGTTTTGAGTGCATACAACAGCGATAATCCGTCCGGGACCACCGTCACCAACACCGTCACAATTGCCGACCCGGCGAATGTAGCAATTTATGTTTCTCCAACTGGCAATAACGGAAACGACGGTGCTGACTGGGCAACCCCATTGGCCACTATTCAGGCCGGGGTTGATGCGCAGCAGTATGTTGGCGGCACCGTGCATGTCAGCAACGGCACCTATGCTGTAACCGCACCGATCACCATCAGCAAACCGATCCTTGTTCAGGCTGTTGCCGGAGCGCATGATACTATTATTGACGGCGGCGGAAGCACAAACTGTTTTACGCTGAGCGATGCGTGTGCAGTTGCCGGTTTCACTATTCAAAACGGCGCCCTCATTCTCCCCGAATATGCTCACTTCGGCGATCCCGGCGGCGGGGTTTCCTGTATCGATCCGTGGCCGGAAGTCTATAACAGCGTTTTCGAAAACAACGGCTCCAGTCTGGGCGGCGGCGGCATGAGCAGCGGCTCGGCCATCAACTGCCTGTTCGTCAACAACTATGTGACCGGTTATTCTTCCGGCGGCGGCATGCTCGACGGCATCGCCATCAACTGTACGTTTGTCGGAAACAGTTCCGGCGAATTCGGCGGCGGCATGACCGGCGGCGAAGCCTATAACTGCATTGCTTACACCAACACCGCCGTTTACGGCGGATTCGATCTGGAGTCTGTTGGCAAAGCCGTTAACTGCTGCGCGCCCGACTTGCAACACGGCGTGAACGGAAATATCACCAACGCTCCGCAGTTTATCGCATGGGAGCAGTTTGAATTCCGCCTGACTTCAGGTTCTCCCTGTATCGATGCCGGAAGCAATGCCTGGGCCTCTACCCTTGCCCCGGATCTTGCCGGCGATGCGCGTATCTACAACAGCACCGTTGATATGGGCTGCCTCGAATGGAGTCCGGTGCCGTCATGGCTCGTAAAATCTGAACGCGCAATATCCGTGATTGTGGCGGTCGGCAACAATCCTTCAGCATCATCGTTTGAGGTTTGGAACGGCGAAGGGACGGCGGCAATGGATTATTCCTGCTCGGCTGATGCGCCCTGGATCTCCGGCTTCACACCTGCAAGCGGCAGCAGCTCAGGTGAAAAGGACAGCATTGATGTGAGTTTCCTGACGGACGCACTCGCACTCGGAAGCCACACCGGCACCATCACCATTGCATCAACACTTGCGCCTAACGCGCCGAAAAATATTTCGGTCATTATGAATGTAGTTGAGCCGGTGCTGGATCATTTTGAGTTTGCAAATATCACCGATCAAACCACCGGAACGCCATTCACCGTACAGATCACCGCGAAAGATGAATACGGATTCAACGTTCCCTCCTTCACCGATCCGGTATCTCTGCTGGGCTGGTTTAATGTCACCAACGAAAACCTACAGGTCGGCTCGGGCTATAACTCGAGCGGCGGATACTACAACTCCTGGGGTTCCCCGATGAATGTGAATTATATGGATTACCGCACGCAGGTGATTTATCACGATGAGGATCTCGGCGGAGCCGGAATCATCAAATCGCTATCGCTGCACGTCCTGCAAAAACCGGGCATGGATTTTGAAAACTGGACGGTGCGTTTGCGGCACACCACGCTGGAAAATTATAACAGCTCCTATAACTGGGAAACCAACTGGGTTACCTGCTGGCAGGGAACACTGTCGGTTGCTTCCGAAGGCTGGGTCGAATTCGTATTCGACGTGCCGTTTCAGTACAACGGCACAGACAACCTGATGGTCGACTTCAGCCACAGCGGAATGAACACACACTGGAATGACGGATACTGCGAAGTTGAAAGCACCACCTATCAACGTTCCATTGCATACGGTTCATACGGGTCGCATGGCGATCCGCTCACCTGGGCAGGCACAACACCTTCCGCACAGTATGACCGCTACACCCTGATGCCGGTCATCAAACTCGGCATCATGCGCGGCGACGCGGTATCCATTGACCCAACAACCACCGGCAACTTTGTTAACGGCGTCTGGTCGGGTTCTGTAACGGTTGACAGCATCGTCACCAACATGACGTTACAGGCGGATGACGGAAACGGGCACGACGGGTTCAGCGGATTCTTTACGGTTTCTGATTCCGCGCCCGATCCGGGAACCGATACAGACGGCGACGGCCTCACTGATATGGAGGAAGCTCTGCTCGGAACCAATCCGCTGCTGAAGGACTCCGACGGTGACGGTTTCGATGATTACTTCGAAGTTCAGCAGGGTATGCAGCCGACCATTAATAACGATGCTATTGCTAACTATGTTGAAAGCCGCGGCGGAACCTTCGGGCTTTATAACTCCAACGCCGTACTCGATGTAGCGATCGGCGATGTGCGGTTGATTAATTCCAATGGAACCTATCACGTACAGCTGCAGCTGGAGCAGGCCGACGGCTCAACAGTCTGGATAGATGCCGGCCCGCCCGTGGATTGGGCGCCATCGACCGATGCCGACAATCAGTTCTTCCGTGTCCGCGCAACCGGTAACTAATCAGGGAGAAGGACAATGAAAAAACAATTACAACAATAGCAGCTCTCTCAATGATTGCCCCCCTGACTCATGCAGGAGTGGTGGCAAAATATCTGTTTGACCAAAATGTCAACAACTCCGCCGGGGCAGGGTATGCTCTGACGGAAATCGGCGGCAGCGGTTCCTATGTACAGGACTCGGTCTGGGGTGAAACGAAATATGTGCTCTCCCTTTCTGCCGCCCAAGGCCTCGCTGCCAATATGAGCGCATGGACGGGAAGTTCCGACACCTACACCATCGTAATGGATGTTAACCTGTCCGAAGTGTCGAGCTATCAGAAGCTCGTGTCTTTTGATGCCGCTAATGCGAGTGATTATGGATTGTATACGGTGTCTTATGACTTTGAATATTACGGTGGCAACATGTCCTACACCGACCATCAGGACTATGTTTCCGCGAATAGCTGGATCCGGCTGGCGATGACCCGCTCCGGGAACGACAGAACGCTGTATGTGGGCACCCCCGGCTCCATGATCCTTACTCAATCCGGAATAAGCACTGAAACCTATGCTCTCATCGGATCGCTGCTGACCTTCATGCAGAACGACTCGACGCAAGGCGGCGAAGATTCTCCGCTCAAGGTTTCCGCAATTTGGATCTGTGATTCGGCCTTGAACCAGACTGCGATTGAATCGATCGGCGAAAACGCTCTGGTTGTGATTTCTGAACACGGAAACCCGGTTCCTTCGTTGGGAACAAACAGCTTAACGCACGGTGCATCCGTTACCTGCTCAGTCGATTCTGTTACCGTTGGTCTGACCAACTATAATCCGACAGGCTGGACAATGGTTGGTAACGATCCGGAATCCGGCACCACTAACTGGTTTGAAACCGCGCTGATCAACGACGCAGTACTGACCTGGAATTGGGAAACCAACTACTGGCTCGACGTCAACATCACGGGGAACGGATCGGTCAGTCATTCCGATGGCTGGTATGCGAACGATTCCGAACAGACCTTGGTTGCTGCCCCGGATAGCGGCTGGCTGTTTATGGGCTGGAGCGGCGATGCTTCAGGAACTAATAACGCCGTATTGATGATGGACGCGCCGAAGACCGTAATGGCCACCTTTTCGGACGACGCGGACGGCGACGGGCTGACCAATACAGAAGAAGCGGGTTATGGCTCCAATCCGTGGCTGGCTGATACGGACGGAGACGGTTTTGATGATGCGTTTGAAGTGGCGCAGGGGCTGAACGTGACCAATGACAGCTCGGCTGTAATCACCTACATCGAAAACAACGGTGCCATATTCGATCTTTATCCGTCCAACGTGGTGCTCAATGTTGCAGCCGGTCAGCTGCTGCTCGAAACAGGGGGCGGCTATGTATCGCTGAACCTGCTGCTTGAAAAATCGGAAGACCTCGTCATCTGGACGAACTCCGGAAATGCGGTTGAATGGAACCTCAGCGTTGACGGCAATAAGCAGTTTTTCCGTGTCCGTTCGGAAAAGTAAAACAGCTGTTCTTTTTTGAGGGAAGGCTTGCCCGCCGGGCGTACCGCGGACGGTTCATCGAACCGAAGCAGGGCAGAACGCCTGCCCTTAGTTTGATTCACAAAACTGTTTCGCTCCCGCGAAATAGTGCTGTCGGAATTTGTTTTTGTAGTATTATGCGTCTCCGTTTAGGCACGAACATTTGAAACTGCAAAATAGAAACAACCAACCGGGGAGACACCCCGTAAAAAACGGAAAGGCATGAAGGTACAAAAAAATGAAAACCGGAATCAGCAAGGTCGGCGCCATCGCTATGGCGGTAATAACGTTGTTTGCGGCTGGCAGCATACAGGCGGAAGATCCCGCCACGGTGCTGGATGATTTCGAGGCCTATGCCGCCGGATCCCCGCCTTCGTCGCCGTGGCAGTTCAGCCCGGAAACAGGCCACAATCTGGTCGTGACCAATACCGCCGCGCATGGCGGAAGCCAGTCGCTGGCCAGCGTTTTCGTCAATGCCGGATACAGCTACGACAAGGCGATCTATCCGGTGATGATCCCGCCGGGCGCCTCGGCCAGCTTTTCGGTCTGGATCCGCACGGGGGCGCACACCGCCAACTACGAAGGCTTGGGGGCTGTCGGCGTTTACGAGCTGGATACGGTTTCTGAATACTGGTATCGCCCGGTCTCAGTGCAGTTTGAAAATTCACTGGGCAACAACGGAACGGGCGGATCGACCCAGTTCAGTCTGGTTTGCGGTGAGGAAGGAACCCGTACCGGCGACTTTTCCCCGCTCAGCTGGTACCGCGTCGATTGCACCATCACCCCGGACGATATAATTTTCGTGACGGAGATCGATACCGGCACGGTCACCAATACCGTCCCGCGTTATGCAAACTACCGAATCGACCAGATCATTTTACAGGGTGCCGGGCTTTCGACCGCCTACTTCGACGACTTTTCCTACACGCCTCCGGTTGTGACGATTCCCGTGCCCGAACTGACCGGCTTTTCGGCCTACGGGGCGGATTCGGCGGGATTTTTCGATGGCAACAGCTACTACGACACCGTAGCGGGCAATGGCACGTGGAACGCCTACCTCTTCACGAACAGCCCAGCCAGCCCCGGTTGGCTCCATTCCGGGAACTCGAACCTTGATTTTTCCTATGCCTTCAGCACACCGGGCGAACACACCCTCTATTTTGCAGGAGATTATGTTTCAGGCCACACGCACGTCGGGATCAACCTGTTCTTCGACGGCGACTACAATGCCAACCGGATCACCGCTGTTCAGGCGCGCGACAACAGCTCCGCCTTCGCGGTCGTCGCGACCAACATCACCACCTTCCTGGGCGGACCGTCTTCCGGTTCCGGCCCCGGTTCCGGTTCGCTGGTTTTCGACAACGGCCGCTACACGGTTGAGCTGACCGGCTTCACCATCACCAACGGACTCGATCTGGTCGATGCGTATGATACAACTGCGGACGGCACACCCGACACCGTCGGCGTGCTCACCTTCACTGTAACCGACAACACCCTTCCGCCGCCGGTCGCGCTGGATGTCTATTCGGATCACGGGTCACCTGCTCCGGCGGCCGGTCCGCACGAATATACCTCCGGCAGCGTCGTCACCTGTTCGGTCGAAAACGTAACAGTCGGGTTGACCAACTACAGCTGTATCGGCTGGATCGGCAGCGGTTCGGTTCCGGCTTCGGGTTCAAGCAATGAAGTCGTTTTCGCGATTGATGAAAACTCTTCCATCACGTGGAACTGGCAGACTAATTACTGGCTCGATGTGTCCGTCAGCGGCAGCGGATCGGTCAATCAGGTTTCCGGCTGGTATGAAAAGGGCGAGGTTCTTGAGCTGATCCAATTCCCGGTACCCGGCTGGCTGTTCCTCGGCTGGAGCGGCGATGCCTCCGGCACCAATCAATACCTCCTTTTTATGACAGAACCAAAAACCGTGACGGCTATCTTTTCCGACGATGCCGACGGCGACGGATTGACCAACAATGAAGAGGATGCGATTGGTTCAAACCCGTGGAAGACCGACACAGACGGCGACGGATTCGACGACAAAACGGAAGTGGATTACGGCCTCTCGCCGACCGCCGACAGTTCGGGACTGATCACCTATATTCAAAACAACGATCAAACCTTCGGCCTTTATCCGTCCAACGTGGTGCTTGATGTCGCGCTCGGCGAAATGCTGCTGGATGTAATCGGGGCGGAAGCCACGCTGAGCCTTCAACTGGAAACTTCGGACGATCTGAATACGTGGAGCAATGCCGGTCCGGCGCAGGTCTGGAGCTGGACGGTGGATGGAGAAAAGAAATTTTTCCGCGTGAAGTCGTCGAGATAGGGGAAGCACCTTGGAACGTAGACGCGACGCCCCCGTCGCGTTTCGAAAAAGCCCCGATGTGTATGAAGCGACGGGGGCGTCGCTTCTACGTTTTTCTCCGCCGATAGGGCGGGGTTCTCTGTGCGCCGAATTTGTACAATTCACGGCGGATTCAGTCCTAGACGTTATGCGATGGGATGGAGTAGGTTTTGCGGTCTAAACTGAAAAAGGACTGATTATGAAAAGACTGATACCATCCATTCTGTGCGTATTTGCCGCGGCGGCTTTTTCAACTGCCGCGGATCAAAAAGGGGAAAAGCCGGGCTTTAAAGATACGCCCCTGCTGCCTTCCGGCTGGCATGTTCACGATTCGGATCGTCCGCAGCCGCCGGTTGTTACGCCGGCAAAGAAACCGGGTGGTGCGCCCTCGGATGCGGTTATTCTGTTTGATGGAAGCAGTTTTGACGAATGGGTCGGAACGAAACAGGATGATCCGGAAAAGAAACGCTATAACCCCGACGGCGAAGTGCTGTGGAAGCTGGTGGACGGCGCGATGGAGTGCACCCCGACGGGATCAATTTATACAAAGAAACATTTCGGCGACTGCCAGCTTCACGTTGAGTGGCGCACCGAAAATCCGCCCAAGGGCGATTCGCAGGGACGCGGTAACAGCGGGGTGTTTTTTATCGGCAAATATGAACTACAGGTACTCGATAATTACAACAACCCGAGTTATGCGGACGGCATGGCCGGCGCGGTTTACGGCCAGACCCCGCCGATGGTGAATGCCCTGTATCCGCCGGGCGAATGGCAGACGTATGACGTTGTTTTTCAGGCCCCGCGTTTTGATGAAAACGGGAAGGTGAAATCGCCCGCCTATTACACAGTATTTGTGAACGGCATTCTGGTTCAGCACAAAACCGAAGCCCTCGGCCCGATGCAGTACCGCAAAGTTGCAACCTATTGGGATAAAGATTCAAAAGGCCCGATCGGCCTGCAGGATCACGACAACCGGAACCAGTTTCGCAATATCTGGATCCGCGAACTCGATCTGCTCAAAAGCCTCGATAAACCGGCGGAGTAAGTTGAACCTGCGGATGGACGCGATTAACTCAGCGCGGCGAAGCCGCAACCAAATTTGAACCGCCAATTAACACGAATGAACACTGATTTTTAACAGAAGAGCGTAAAGGTAGAAAAGTTGTAACATTCGTTCTTGGCGTGCTTTGCGGTCTTTGTGTTTAAAAAACCTGCACAACAAGAAACTACGGATACGATTTAATCTGAGTTCATCTGTGTAAATCAGCGGTTCGATTTATTCCCCCGGATATTTCAGGCCCCATTCGGCGCGCAGCGCATCCATCGTTTTTAAAATGGCGAGGGTTTCGGAATGGGGCAGTATTTCGCTCTCTGTTTTTCCCGCGGCGATGCACTCCATTGCGTGGGCGATTTCATACTTAAACATTTCCATGTCGGGGCAGGGGAATTCGAGGGTTTCGGGCTCTGCGCCTTTGCGACGGATTTCGAGCGTTTTCGCCCCCAGAAAATGAGGGATGCGGATATAGCCCTGTTCGCCGGAAACGATGGCATCGACCGGCGCCTGCGTGGTTACTGAGGATGAAAGCTGGGCGGTTTTTCCGTTGCCGTATTCGAAAAGGTAGAATGAAATTTCGTCCACTCCGGTTTTCCCGATGACCGCCGAGCTTTGTATCCGGATCGGCTGTTTGCCGAAAATAATGGAGGCAAAATGGATGGGGTAAATCCCGACATCGAGCAGGGCACCGCCGGCGAGGTCGGGGTTCAGCAGCCGGTGTTCGGGGCCGCAGCCGGATGCAAAACAGAAGTCGGCCCGGACGGTTTTAACTTCGCCGATGACGCCTTCGGCCAGCAGTTCCTTGAGTTTCTGAACGGCGGGCAGAAAACGGGTCCAGACGCCTTCCATCAGAAAGCGGTTTTTTTCTTTTGCGAGTGCGGTTAATTCACTGGCCTGAGCGGCGTTAACGGTGAACGGTTTTTCGCAGAGCACGTGTTTGCCGTGTTCGAGGCAGAGTTTGGTCTGTTCGTAGTGGAAGTTGTGCGGAGTGGCGATGTAGATTGCGTCGATTCCGGGATCGTTGACGAGGTCGTTATAGGTTGAATAGCGCTTTTCGATACGGTGGCGGTCGGCAAATTCACCGGCTTTTTCGATTGTCCGCGATGCGCAGGCGGCCAGTTTCCCGTTGTTTAACGCGAGCAGGCTGACCGCAAATTTATTCGCAATTCCGCCGCATCCGAGGATTCCCCAATTCACTTCGTTCATCATTCCGCCTTTCGTGCCGTATCCACAATCCTTCACGCAAAAGGGGAAGATAGCCGCCGAATTATCCCGTTGCAAGCGGGCAAAAACCAAAGGGTGCAAGCGGCGCGCAATGAATGGATTACGTGTTTTTTCGACAAAAATTTCATTAAAATTTAAAGATTATTTGAAGAAAAGGGTTGTTCGGTTCGGCGGTTTTCGGCTTTAGTCAGGAAAACCCGGAACGCCTGGGTTTGTTCGGGCGGTGTATGGTTTACTCCTCTTTTCCATGCACCGCTCTCTCTTTTTTGCCGGTGATCTGTTCAATATCCGACGAATGTGATCATGTTTTATCTTGTAGTCCGCGCGGTTTCCCGGCTTATTTTTTCCGCACCATGAAACGGAGAAGCGGAAATGGGCGAATTTCAGAATATTGACGGCCGCGCGCTTGCGGAAAAAATGATCGAGGAAGTACGGATTGAAGTCGAGGCGCTGAAACGGGAGCACTGGACTCCGAAACTGGTTTCGATCAAAATCGGCGATACCTCGGCCGTTGACCGCTATGTGAAAAACCAGAAAAAACATGCCGATATCGCCGGCATCGAATTTGTTGAAAAGCACTTTCCGGCGGATATTTCCGCCGAAGAAGCCACCGCCACCATCCAGCATCTGAACGCCGATCCGACGGTAACCGGCATTATCCTTCAGCGTCCGGTTCCGGCCGATCTGCCGGTTAAAGCCCTGCAGGAAACCATTCATCCGCTCAAAGACGTCGAAGGAATGCACCCGAAATCGATCGGGAATATTGTGTACGGCAGCCTCGAAATCGGGCCCTGTACGGCGATGGCCTCCATCGAACTGCTCAAAAGCACCGGCCTGAAAATGAAGGGGCTGGAGGTTACCGTGATCGGCCATTCCGATATTGTCGGCAAACCGATCGCCTTCCTTTTGATGGCCGAAGGCGCAACTGTCACTGTCTGTCACCACATGACCCGCGAAGTGGCGGTGCATTCGCGCCGGGCCGATGCTGTATTTGTGGCGGTCGGGAAAGCCGGCCTGATTACCGGTGAAATGATCAAACCCGGTGCGGCTGTGATTGATATCGGGATAAATGTCACTGAAACCGAAGACGGGAAAACCAAACTGGTCGGCGACTGCGATTATGAATCGTGCCTGAAAAACGCCGGGTGGATCACCCCCGTTCCCGGCGGCGTCGGGCCGGTCACCGTCGCCATTCTGATGCGGAATACCGTTGTCGCTGTCCGCCGTTTGCAGGAGCAATATAACCGGCAGTTTCTCGGCGGCGGAATCGGGTAGTTTTTTTACCGCGAAGAGCGCAAAGGTCGCGAAGAAAGAAGGCGTTTAAAACCGGATTCCTTGCGTTCTCTGCGTTCTTTTGCAGCTTTAAATAGAGATCAACCGTTTTCCAATCCCCGAAGGAAGGCTTCGTGTTCGCCCGCTTTCATTTTCAGGGAGTGTTTGGGTTCGGGGTAAATGCCTGTTTCGACCTCTTTTTGCAGGGATGCTAGCGCGTCGATGCGCATCTGCTGGAGGCGCGCTTCTTCCGCGGCGAGGTTGGCGTACACTTTGGCGTGGCGCGGAATATGCCCGGTATTGGTGCCGAGCACATCGGCGGCAAACAGGTATTGAATTGTCGCCGCGCCGCTGCCCATTGATGCCAGCACAAGGTTGGTTCGCCGGTTGATTTCGGCGGTGACTTCTTCGGCGGTAATTTCAATTTCAACGCCGATGGCTCCGGCTTTTTCGTAGGCTTTCGCGGCTTCAAAAATACGCCGTGCTTCCTGCGCAGTTTTACCGACCGCCCGGGTTCCGCCGATCCACGTGGCGCGGTAGGGGACAAACCCGATGTGGCCGATGACAGGGATATATTCGCGCGCCATCGCCGCAACACATTCCATGCTCATGCCGGTATAAACCGCGTCGGCGCCCAGATTCATCAGTTCAAATCCGGCGGAAACCGCCTGATCCGGGCTGGCAATATGCGGTTGGTCGAGCGGATCGGCCGCAATAATGAAAACATCCGGAACCGCCGGGCGCAGCAGCGGCAAATCCTCTTTCATACACATAATGATTTCAACGCCCGCTTCGGCGCAGGCGAGTGCTTCGTTGAGGTCGCTGGTACGGATTTCAGTGAAAGATCGCCCGGCTTTTTTCGCCTCAAACAGGTCGTGAAGGGTCAGTTTTTTCATGCGGTTCCTTTCTGTTCGCAATCGGACTATACACTCTTTTTCAGAAATATAACGGATATTATGATCATATTTATCGAATAAACGAGCGCTATTCTGATCACATCCCACTGGTTTTGACCCTTTCACAGGGGGCTGATTTTGAGATGAAATTCAAATATACGGGGTGTTCTGCGCATAATTTTCCGTGCCATCGAAATCCCTAATATCCATACAGAATTATGGCGCGCATCGGCATCTGCTTGCAATTGCACGGAGTTGCAAAAATGAGTGTATTGGGAGTTCTTTCGGAACTGAGAAAGCAGTAATAAGAATTCAGATACCATATTAAAGAAATGGGCAGATCGAGAAGAATTGATTGGCCTAGTTGTTGCGATAGAGGGGGTTGTGATTTTTGAAACCTGACCCCTAATAGACCGAAAACAATGAGGCAATTAAACGTGAATGCAAAAAAACAGATCCTTTTCTCGATTTTGACTGCATACTCTTTTTGGGCGATCCAGACCTTTGCAACGGGCGAGATTACATCCATAAAACCGGAAGAACACCGGGTGAAACTGGCCATTAAAACCGACCCGAACGACACCTATCAGATCCAGTGCACAACCAATCTGGTGAGCGGGACGTGGGAAGACGTCGGATTTAAAGTCATCGGCAACGCTTCGGCCTCTACAAATACCGTGCGTATCGCGGCAGACAGCTGCATGTATCGGGTGGTAAAAGTCGGACAATACACCGGCTCAACTCCGACTCCGCCGACCAGTGCCCCGCCGCGGTTCAGCCCTCCGCCCCCGCCGCCTCCGTCATCGATTTAACCTGAAAACGGAGATGAGCGGATTCCGCGTGCCTGATTTCCGGCTGTAATTTTCAAGCCTCAGGCCTTGTTTGTGATTACCGGTTTTTTCCGGTTGGGATGCGTGGTGCGGCAGATTTCGCATTTGGTTCCGTCGCAACCGCGGGCGGTGCAGTGTTCGCGGCCGTATGTGATGATTTGCAGGTGCAGTTTTTCCCAGTCTTCTGTCGGCCACAGTTTTTTACAGTCGGCTTCGGTCTGCTCGACGTTTTTGCCTTTCGTCAGTCCCCATCGCTGCGCCAGCCGGTGAATGTGGGTGTCGACCGGAAAGGCCGGTATTTTAAAGGCGTGGATCATCACGACGCTGGCGGTTTTGTGCCCGACGCCCGGTAGTGCTTCGAGCTGTTCAAAAGTGCGCGGTACTTCGCCGTCGTATTTTTCCACCAGTATTTCAGAAAGGCGGTGAATATTTTTGGCTTTGCTGTTGGCCAGCCCGCACGTCGCAATGTACGCCTTGATTTCATCGACCGAAAGCTGTGCCATTTTTTGCGGCGTATCTGCCATCGCAAACAACCCCGGCGTCACCCTATTCACCCGCGCATCCGTGCACTGCGCCGAGAGCAGCACCGCAATTAAAAGGGTGTACGCATCGTTGTGATCCAGCGGAATCGGAAGTTCGGGATAAAGCTCATCCAGTTTCCGGGCGATGTATTCCGCGCGCTCTTTCTTCGTCATAATCCTAATTCCTAACGTTACTCATGACCCGCTTGAGGAATATCAGACTCTGCTTTCAAAAACGGGCGTTGTCCAAGAGGGTCAACTCGCTGGTTCGGATTTATTTAAGAAGCTCTTCGAGTAGATGCCATCGATTTTCAAATTCAGGGGGAATTTTAGAAAGTGGTATGTTATCTACTCCACCCCCCTTTTCTGTTTTATTTCCATTATTTACTACTAGTTGTAATTTCCCGATCTCATCATGAGTTGCTATGAAAAAACGATCTCCAGTGGTGCTCAACTCTTTATCGGGAGAGTAAAATACCCAAATATCGGGATGAATTTTTTCTAAATCGGTATATTTGGGATAATAACCTGTCACAAAATTTTTCTGATTTTTGCTAGTCTTAACTTCGACTCGAACAAATTTGTGATTCTCGCCAGCAACTATGATGTCTGTAGCTTTGTTGTTTCCAAATGTTACAGAAGCTTGAAATCCTTTTTTCAATAATTCTGCGCAGACTCTAAACTCACCTGCTATTCCTAACATATGTTTGCTCATATCCATTTTTGGTCTCCAAGTTTATTTCATTCGAATAATTGATTCGCTTGAAATATGTGCGGCAATGATCATTTCACCCCGACGACATAAGCGACCCAGCCCTGAACGTTTTCGTAGGTTTTGCGGAGGCGGTAGATTTCGTCGGATTCGCCGTCGTCGTTGAAATCGTGCAGGTAGACTTCGGCTTTGGCGAAGCCGGCTTCTTTGAGGAGTTCCTGAATTTCCATGAGGGTCCAGAGGCGCCATTCGTAGGTGAAGGCTTTTTCGATTTTGCCGTAGCCGGGCACTTTGAAATGGATGTGGCAGGTGGTGTCGTGGTTGATGGGGTTATAGTCGGCCTGTTCCCAGATATATTCAAAGTCGGGGATTTTGACGCCTTCGGGGGTGGTGAGTCCGGGGATTTCGCGAACGTCGTCGGATTTCGCCATAATGGATTCGGTTCCGCCGTAAATATCCAACACAAAAAGGCCTTCATCGTTCAGCGCGCTACAGACTTTTTGGAAGTAGTTGCGGAGGGTGTTGCGTTCTTTGAAAACACAGAAGGAAAAGTTGAGCGCAAAGGTTATATCGACTTTGGGCGTGGTTTTTTCGAGCACGTCGCCGCAAATGAGATGCAGCCGTTCTTTCTGGTTATCGGTCAGTTTGGATACGTTGTATTTAACGCCCCAGTCGAGGGTCGGCTGATGGAAGTCGATGCCCCACGCCTGATTGATTTTGTTGCGCTGTACCCAGCGCGCGGCGAGTTTGGCGGTGCCGCAGAAATCTTCGCGGACGGTCAGCGGCGTGCGTTTCCAGTGTTTGGTGTAAACGCGTTTGCCGAAGTCGAGATCGGTATCGACGTTTTGGACGGATGCTTCGTAAAGCCAGTGGATATCGGGCGGTGTTTTCTTTTTCTTTTTTGCCATGGTCAGGCCTCGAATATGTTTTTGAGATCACCGATTAAATGCGGGTTGGCGTAAATCAGAGAGGCGGCATGAGTTTTTGTTTTGTGCGGGTAAAACGCTTTCGCTGCGCCGGCGCGTTCCGCGATCAGCCCGCCAGCGGCATAATCCCAGAGATAAATATCGCTTTCAAAGAAGGCGTCCGATGCGCCTTCGGCCGTCCGGCAGATATCCAGCGCGGCCGCGCCGAAAATACGCACCTTGCGCGTTTGAAGTTCCAGTTGCCGGAAGCGTTCAAAGTGCGGTTCGGGGCAGGTGGCCATATATTTTGAAACGCCGCTCACAACCAGAGCTTCGCGCAGGGTTTGCGTCTGCGAAACGCGGATTGGTTCACCGTTGCGTTTGGCTTCCGATTCGATATGGGCGGAATAGCAGGCATCCAGATCGGGTGCAAAAACACAGCCCGCCAAAACCTGTTCGCCAAGCCGGACAGCAACGGATGAGCACCAGTATTCAAACCCCTGAGAAAAATTTACCGTGCCGTCGATCGGGTCAATAATCCACTCATATTCGGTGGCGTCATTTGACGTCGTGTCCTCTTCGCCGAGAATCGAGTGGTTCGGAAAGGCCGAGAGAATAACCCCTTCGGCAATCTTCTGTGCTTCAACGTCGAGCAGCAGTTTCAGATCGTGGTCGGGCGATGCAAACGAATCTTTGCGTCGCGCCTTGTTTTGCTTCGCGTGCATTCCCGCTGCTTTCGCGGCCTTCACAGCAATATCGAGCAACACATCAAAAGAAATAGCATTCATGCTTCGATTAAGCGGAAAACGGCGGGGCTTGGCAATCTTCTTTACGCTGCACGCGGAACCCGGCGGAAAAATCCCCGCTGTAAATAATACCGGTCGGGGCTTGTTCCTTTCAGCGGAAATCCAGCAAGGTGCGTGCATGGATTTTTCTCGTACAATGGATGTGCTGGTAATTTGCGTCCCTGTTTTCGCGGTGATGGGGCTGGGGAAATGGCTGGGAATTACCGGCAAAATCAAGGACGAACACTGCACGTTTATCAACTGGCTAGTTTACACCTTTTCGCTGCCGTCGCTCATTTTCAATGAAGTCGCGAAACAGCGCTTTAATACGTTTTTCGATCCGGCGGTAATTTTAATGCCGCTGATCGGGTTGGTGCTGGTGGCGCTGCTGACGATGGGCATCGCCCGGATGAACAAATATAAGGGCGGGTTCGCGGCGGCCTTTGTTTTCGGCACCTTCTGGGCAAATGCCACCTATATCGGCCTGCCGCTCTGCCAGAACGCCTTCGGCGGTGAAGGGCTCGCAAAGGCCGCCATTTATAACGGCTTCGTTCTGCCTTTTTTCATCCTCTTCGGTTATATGCTCATCGGTTTCTACGGCGCGGGATCGGGCGATGTCAAATTTTCGGCCCGCATTAAAAAAGCCTTTTTGAACCCGATTTTATTGTCGGCGGTTGCGGGCATACTGATCGCGCTGCTGGCCGAACAGTTTCGGGCGGAAGACGGAACGCTGAAGCTGCACTCTTCCATCCTTTCGGTTGCGGCGATTTCCGGATCGTTCCTCAAAATGATCGGGTCGATGGGGCTGCCTTTAGCCCTGCTTTCCATCGGGGCGTCTCTGAAATGGGAGCAGACCAAATCGCATCTGGGCGCACTCGGCTGGACGGTTGGATGCAAGCTGATTCTGGTTCCGCTGGTTACGCTGCTTTTGATCCGGCTTTTCTGCCCGGAAGCAACGCCGGTCGCTTTGGGGGTAACCGTCATTCTGGCCGGAACCCCCAGCGCCGTCGCCAGCTATGTCGTCAGCTGCCAGCTCGGCGTCGAACGCGGTTTCGTTTCGTCGATGCTCGTGCTCAGCACCGCCTTAAGCGTACTCACCATTCCCGTTTGGGTTTATGTCGTGAAAGGTTTCGGTGGTTGAGCCAAAAGACGGCATGCGCCTCAAACCGCGGGAACGGGTTCAAACAGGGGATAATTCAGGTAGTAAAATTCCGGGGTACTCGCGTCGGCCCAATGAAATACAAGGTGGCCGACAAAGACCGAGACATATTCGCCGTTTTGGTGCATCAGATCGAAAGCGCCCGGTTCGGGCATTCGGCCCGTTTTCGCGGCGTTCAAAATCAGGTCAAAAGCAAACTGGCGCATTTCCGGCGGCAGAATCAGCTCAATCAGATTCCGGTTGACCGCTTCCGCAGCCGAGTGGCCGTACAGCCGGGCCGAAGCATCGTTCCAATAAAAAATTTTCCCGAAAAGGTTATACCCCTGCACCGCGATTTCCGGGTGCTGTTCCAGTTTGCGTAAAAATTCAGTGCGCGCCGTAAAACGGTCTTTATCGGCATCCCGGCAGATCGACCGGATTGTCTCTTTCGCGCTGTTGAATGTCAGTCTATTCATTATCTCAACCTCTTCCGCTGCGTTATATCGAAAGCCGTCCGCGGCGTCAAAATGTTTTCATGCCTTGAAAATAATTTAAAAGTAACGCTTTCGGTCGGATCGTATTTCTCTGAAAAAGAGGCTGATCGGGACTGCCGGTTGTGGTATCGCTATCAGGAGGAGTGTTAAAATGGACGCAAAAAAAGCAGGGGCATTCGTCGTTTCTTCCGGGATTACTTTTGTGCTCGGAATGCTTATCGGCCGGAGTCCGGCACCGGAACAGATACCGCTTGAGGCGATAAGGCCGGTGATCGAGCCGCCGAAAACAGAAATGATTTCGGAAGTCATTTTTCAACCGACCTCTATTGCCCCGGCTGCGGCGGTTTCTCCCGACGGAAATATTGACCAACTGTTCACGGAGATATCGTCCGAAAACTTCGGGCGGCTTGCGCGGCAGGCGGCGGATTCGCCGGATACGATGGAAAACGAGGCGCTGTTGCGGGTGCTGATTTCAAAATGGGCCGGACAGGATCCGGTGGCCGCCCTCGAATTTGCGCAGGGGATGGATCGCAGTGATCTGCTGTTTGAGGCGTTGAATAAAATGGGCGCTGCGCGCGGGGATGAAGCCCTGATCTGGCTCGAAAAAAATATCGGTGATATCGGCCGCCGCCGCTATCTGGCTCTCTCTGTTTATCAGGGGATGGCCAAAGCGGATGCCGCCGGAACCGTTGCAAAAGTGGAAAAGATGACGGCCGGGCCGGAGCGCGATGAAATCCTTTCCGTGGTGATGGATCAGTGGGCGAGGCAGGATATCAACGCCGTCTTTAACTGGATTGAAACCGCCGAACTCAATCCGCAGCTGCACAATATTTATAACTATGCGATGGGGCACTATATCGAAAAATCGCCCGCTCAGGCCGCGGCGCTCGTTGCCGAAATGCAGCCCTGCGAAATGAAGGCCGGATTCGCATCGCAGACCGGGCGAAAACTGGCGCAGGAGGATGTTAACGGCGCACTCACCTGGGCGCTGACGCTGGATGAGGCGGCGCAGAAACAGGCGCTGCTCAGCGTGATCGACACCTGGGCATCCGGCCCGGAAGGGGGCGATGCGCTGGCTTATATTATGGCCAATCCGGAATATCCCAATTACGCCGAACTTTTCAGCGCCGCCGCCGTCAGCCTTTCCTACAATGACCCCGATGCGCTGCTTGCTTCAATGGATTCCATGAGTGCGCAGGATCAGCTGGTCGCCGCCGAACGCCTTGCCATTGCGTTCAGCGCCACCAACCCCGCGCGCTGCGATCAGTGGCTCGACACCCTCGAGTCCGGCCCCGTTCGTGATAGTGCGCTGAAGCAGACCCTCGGAACCTATTTGTACAGCAATGTCAGCCGGGCCTTTGAACTTTCGCAAACCCTGTCCGATGAAGCCGTCCGCGAAGATTATACCCAGCAGGTTATCGAATCCTGGATCACCGTTGATCAGGCAAAGGCGGAATCCGCTCTTAACAGCTCAGCCGTACTGACCGAGCAGCAAAAGAGGGCGATTCTCGAACGGGTTTACAGCAAGGTGAAACCCAACGACTATTTACTGCCGTAATTGCGGCCACGCCCTATTTCAATTCAAAGGCCGCGGCGCGGTTGTTGAAAAAGGTGGGGATAATCAGCAGGTTGCGGTCGGGCAGAAATTCAAAATCGGCCGCATTTATTTTGGCTTCCGTTGTATCCATCAAAACAACGGTTTCGCCGGATTTTGTAATCAGGCTGGTACGGCCCTGCCAGTTGGAAGTCAGCCAGTTTCCCTTTCCGTCCGGTTTCAGCCCGTCGATCCCGGAATCGGTTTCGGCGATCGGGGTGATCGTTTTTGTTTTCGGGTCGATACGGCAGAGTTTACCGCTGCTTCCGTCGCCGGCCATCAGCGTTTCTCCATCCATAAACAGCCCGTTTGGCCGATTGATTTCGGGAGCTTTCAGCCAGTATTCCAGCTTTCCGTTTTCCAGTTTATAAAGCCGACCGTTTTCCGCGGAGGAGTCGCTGACATAAATCACGCCGTTTCCGGCTGCGGCGGCATCGTTGAGAAATACAGCCCCTTTTGCGGCATATCGGTTTACGGTTTTTCCGGATTCAAGGCTGATTTCAACGAGGCAGTCAATATCGGTCACAAAAAGGCTGGCGCCGTAAATTGCCATCCCTTTCGGGGCATTGAGTCCCGTTGCCCACTTGATCTCCGTGACGTTTCCTTCCAGATCGACTTTTGCAATGAAACCCAGCCCGTTTTTCTCCGCCGGTTTTCCGTTGATGCAGGAGACATAAAGCAGGTTATCGGCGGGATTGAACAGCACCGATTCGGAAACGGAAAGCACCGATTCGGTTTCCCACACTTTGACCGGCGTATATTCCGGTGTACCCGAAACGGCGTATGCGGCACACAGAATACCGGCATAAATTTGCGCCCTCATTTATCCCTCCTTTTTCGATCCGCTGCGAAGCTCCTCGTTTTTGTAATACTCGACTTTTCCCTCTTCGGCAAAACGCGCGGCCTTTTCCACCAGCTCTTTGCGCGCGGTTTCGGAAAGGGCGGCAAAGCGGTTCACCATCGACGCTTTTTCTTCAATCAGCTCCGGGGTTTCCGCGCCGGTAATTAAGACGGAAACCGGCATCGACAGGGTGAAATGAATACACGCTTCCACCGAAAGCGCATCCGGAATAACCGGGTTTTTATCCGTCCACGTCACTTTCCCGTTCATTGTTTTCGTTGCGAAAAAGCGACCGTCCGCCAGCGATTTCATCGCCAGAACAGCGATGTTGTTTTCGACCATTTTCGGCATCGTTGTTCCGATGAAGCTGTGTTTGGCGGCGGCATCGACCGGATTGACCGGAAACTGGCAGGTGACGCAGTTTTTTCGTACGGTTTCGTTTTCGAGCATCCGCGTGTGGGCATAGGGCGAAGCGTGGCCGGTAAAGCCGATGTGCTTCACTTTGCCCTCTTCTCTGGCCTTTATCGCGACGTCCAAAACCCCCTCAGTCAGCCGGGCGTCGGCATCTTCCGGATTTTCCAGCGAATGAATCTGCCATAAATCGATGACGTCGGTTTTGAGCCGTTTAAGCGACCCTTCCAAATGGGCTTTTGCGCTGCCGGCATTGCGGGCCTGCGTTTTGGTCATCAGGAAAATCCGGTCGCGGTATTTCGGCGTCAGATATTTCCCGTAACGCTCTTCGCTGCGGCCTTTGCCGTAACTTTCGGCGGTATCGAAAAACCGGACTCCGACTTCGAGTGCCTTTTCAATGGTCGCCTGCGCGACGGCTTCGTCTTCGGGCCAGCCGATGTGGTAACCGCCGAGGCCGAGGCAGGTGACGTTTACCCCCGTATTCCCGAGCGGACGCAGGGGTAAAATAGAGCCCAGTTTATCGGTTGCGGATTCGCCGGCTTTCGCCATCGGGGGCGCAAGCAGCGTTCCGGCAACCGCCATCTGTTGAAGAATATCTCGCCTTTTCATGGGGCGAACCATAGCGCGGAAAGTTCCGGCTGAACAGCGGGAATCCCGACAAACCACACCGGCGATCGCCGGCATTCCGCTTTACTTTGGTTTAGAGACCGAAGGCTTTAATGAAGCGTTCGGCGTCGAAATGTTCGGCGAACAGGCTGACGATGGACTGGTGTTTGAGTTTGTCGTACAGCTGGAGTTTGGTGTTGGTGAAGCATTTATAGAGGGTGGCGTCGGTTTCGGCCGTATCCATCTGCACCGCGAGGGAGGGCAGTTGAGCGTTGGCGAGAATATCGAGTGTTTCCTTTGCGGGGGAATCGTCGTTTGCGCAGGTCAGAATAATCCCGCCGAGTTTTTCCTCCGGCAGGGCGTCGTTGTATTCAACAATCCGCCGGACGCGGCGGCGGGAACCGGCGCCGATAACGGCGATATCGCGCGGGCGCAGGCTGAGTTCCGGGTTGAAGAAGTCAAAATCCTGCGAGATGATTTTCACTTTGCGGCAGGGCTGGTGCCAGGCCTGCCCGGTTCGCCCGGTTTTAAGGGTGCGGTGCTGCTGGAAATATTTGCTGATCAGGTGCATCGACGGATTGTTGAGATATTTCACCTGCGGCATATAACCGAAAACCTTCAGCATCGGATCCCATTCCGGGAAAATCCGGGCGAGCGCCTCTTCGGTGATCACCTCCTTCATCTGGTCGAGTTTCGAGGGCAGCACTTTATTGAACAGCACCCCGGCGACCCGGTTGTGGTGGTGGGAAAAGTAGGAGAGATCCACCTCCAGCTCATCGATTGTCCGCCCGATTCCGCCGCCGACGAGATAAAGGATTTTTGCATCCAGCATATTGGCCACCCGCGCATTGGAAAGCCCGACCACAGAACCGACGCCGGGGTGCCCGGTTCCCTCCGCAATAATCAGCTTTTTATCCGAAAGCTGCTCCATCGTTTCGCAAATATTCTGCTCAAACCGGGCGGTAATTTCCCGCTGGTTGGTGCCGGAAATATAGTCCCGCGTCACGCCCGAAACCACGCGCACCGGCGAAAGCATCCCCATATCCGGCATATCGAGCCCCGTAAACTCCTTTATAATCCGCACATCTTTATCGATCCGTTCGCCGCTGGGCAGCGTGGTCATCTCCTGCCCGACCGGCTTGAGATAGCCGATATCCCCCGGATCGATAATTTTGCTGATCGCCGAAATAATGCCCAGACTGGTCACGGTTTTCCCGGCATGCTGCCGTTCCCCGGCAATGAAAACTACAGGCGGTTTTCTGCTCATCGATATCCTCCGTTATACTAAACGCCTTTTACCACAGCCGCGCGGCAGCACAGAGAAATAGTTTGCTGATTTTAGCGCCGCCATCGGCGTGTAGCAGCGTTTCTCAGAAACGCTTATCCGCGATAGGTTCAGGCGGGGAGGGGGGCGCGGGGGGAGGGGAAATATCCGCCGAGTTGGTTTGTGGAAGCAGCGGACGGTCTGCTATTAACGGGGCATGAACAGTTTGGAACTCAGCGCCAGCCTCGAAGATTATCTCGAAACCATCTTTTTCCTTTCGCAGAAAGAGGGGAAAGCCCGGCCGAAGGATATTGCGGAACGGATGCAGGTGAAAGCTGCTTCAGTAACGGGGGCGATGAAAGCGCTCTCTGAAAAAGGGCTGGTGAATTATGCGCCCTATTCCTCCGCCACGCTGACCGATGAAGGGCGCGAAATCGCAAAAAAAATCGCCGTAAAACACGAAGCCCTGCTCCACTTTTTCACGCAGGTGCTCGGGATTGAAGCCCGCGAAGCCGAAACGTTTGCCTGCTCGATGGAACACACGATTCCGGATCATATTCTTCAGCGCTTCGTGCGGTTCGCGGAATACACGGAAAAATGCCCGAACTTTAACGCCAACTGGCAGGACAATGCGGAGGCCTATTTCTGCCGTGCGCAGGGCTGCGATTCAATGCGGTGCGAAAAATGCCGCCTGACGGAATAGACGGTTAAGCCAGATACCGCTCGATCATTTTGTAGAGCATCTCTTTTTTCACCGGCTTCGGGATGTAATCATCCATCCCGGCCTGTATGCACTTTTCCCGATCGCCCTGCATCGCATTGGCCGTTAAAGCGATGATTGGAACGTGCTGCTGAGCGCCGGTTTCGCTTTCCAGTTCGCGAATACGGCGCGAAGCTTCATAGCCGTCCATCCTCGGCATCTGGCAATCCATGAAAATCAGGTCGTATTGAGTTCCGTTGGTGAAGTTTCGGACGGCCTGTTCACCGTTTTCAGCCACATCCACCAGAAATCCGCCTTTGAGCAGCATCCGTTTTGCGACGGTTTGATTTACCAGATTGTCTTCGGTGATCAGGATGCGCCGCGTTCCGGACGGAGCGGTGCCGGTTTGGGCATTCAGGTTCTTCTGTACGATACGGCCGAAGCTTTCATCCGTTGTGCTGTATCCGAGCGCATAGGCAATGCGGGAACGCAAGCTCGCCAGACGGATCGGTTTGATAATTCGGCTGATTTTTCCGCCGTGATCTTTTGTCCAGGTCTGGCTGTGTGTAAACGAGGAGAGCACAAACAGGTGGAGTTCTTCGCGTTCCGGATTCCGGAAACAGGTTATTTCAAAATCATCCAGCAGGTGTTCTTCCACGACAACGATTCGGTAGAGGTTGGCGTGAATCTGTTCGGAGGCGGATTCAACGGTGGTGACGACGTCCGCCCGAAGCCCCCAATGGACAAACCATTCGGCGATCGAATTACCCTGTATTTTTTTCGGATCGACAATCAGCGCGCGTTCGCCGTTGAACATGGCTTTATCAATGAAGGCGGGCTCGGCCTCGGTGACGACCGGAAGATTCAGCCGGAACCAGAACGATGAACCCTGTCCGAGTTCGCTTTCCATCCCGATTTTCCCGCCCATAAGATTGACGAGCTGTTTGCAGATGGCCAGTCCGAGGCCGGTGCCGCCGAATTCGCGCGTGGTGGAGGAATCGCCCTGCGAAAATTTCTGGAACAGGTGCGGAAGCTCTTCGCGCGAAACGCCGATTCCGGTGTCGATTACGCTGAAGCTGATGGTGGTTTCCTCTTCGGTTCCGGCGGTGGCGTCGATGTCGATATAAACATAGCCTTCGCGCGTGAATTTCAGCGCGTTGCTGGCCAGATTCATCATCACCTGCCGGATACGGCCGGCATCGCCGACCACCTGCGCGGGCGTGCCGGGGGAATAGCGCAGAATCAGTTCAATTCCTTTCGCCAGCGCGGTCGGCGTGAGGAGTTCGGTGATGTTTTCGCAGGTTTCGCGCAGGTTGAACGGCAGAGGTTCGAGGTCCATTTTGCCGGCTTCGATTTTGGAGAAGTCGAGAATATCGTTGAGCAGGGTCAGCAGCGCATTGCTGGAGGTTTGAATGATACGGGTGAATTCGCGCTGTTCTTTGGAGAGCTCCGTATCGTGCAGCAGGCTGGCGGTTCCGATGATTCCGTTCATCGGGGTGCGGATTTCGTGGCTCATCGATGCGAGGAAATCGGACTTTGCGCGGGTGGCCTGTTCCGCGCGTTCGCGGGCCACGAGCAGCTGGCGGTTGGCCTGTTCGAGGCTTTCGCGCGCATCGTTGGCATCTTCCATCATACCCATGATGATGTGCTGGTTTTCTTCGAGTTCGCGGCTGCGTTTGTCCAGCAGCCGGTTGGCCTCTTTCATTTCCAGTTCGTATTCTTTGCGGTCGGTGATATCAAGCAGTGTGCCGACCATACGGCAGGGAACGCCGCCCGGATTGCGTTCAATCACCCGGCCGCGGTCGAGCACCCAGACCCATTCGTTGTTTCCGCGGCGCAGGCGGTATTCACTCGTATAGGTGTCGGTTTTGAACTCGAGGTGATCAATTAAGGCGGTATTCGATGCGGGGAAATCGTCGGGGTGAATATGCAGAGCCCGCCAGTCGAGATCAGCCGCGAGGTCTTCTTTGCGGTAGCCCAGAATGGTGGCGAAGCGGTCATTATACAGGTGGGAATTTTTGCCGATATCCCAGTCCCAGTAGCCGAGGTCGCCGCCGTGCAGAATCAGCTCCATATTGTTCCGTGCCCGCGCCGCTTCCGCTTCCGCCCGTTTGCGTTCAATGATTTCGCGTTTCAGATCCTCGTTATAGCGCTCGGCATCCTCCATGATGCTGAGGAGGGCTTTGCGGTGTTTTTTAAGGTCGAGTTTTTCCGATTCGAGGAATTCATTGGCCCGGATCAGTTCATTGACCACTTCGATGTGGTTGTGCATTTCGCTGTTGCGTTCGTATTCCTCTTTTTCCATCCGGGAGCCGATGAGATGGCCGAGCAGGTAACAGAGGAGAATGATGAAAACCACCGCGCCGACCAGCAGGAATTTGAGGGTTCCTTCCCCGGGGACCGTGAGCGAATAGTAGGTGGCGATGGAAAGAATAATAGCCGCTGCGGCGGATACCGATGCAAAGGTTCGTGCCATCCGGTGCTTCAGTTTAGGATCTATTTCCAGCGGTTCCATGAATTCAGTCCGTCCGTTTTTCCGCGCTGTAGCGCGGCGGTTCGTTCAGTCTGTCCAGCAGTTCGTTCACCTCTTTTTTCAGTTCGATGACGCGGCTTTCGCGGCCGGCGGCAACGGAAGAAAAGCGTTCGAGGTCGTTGATTGCATCCTTCAGTTCCTGTGCTTTTTCTTTTTGAAGGGAGACGTCGTGCTGCAGCCGCGCATTGAGCCGGGAGAGTTCTCGGCTGTTTTTCTGCTCGGTCTGGTTATAAAGGATGACCAGCGGAATCACGAGTACCAGCAGAAATATGCCGGCCAGACTTTCGCGGAGAACCTGATGTTTCAGCTGTTGTTTCAGGGGGTCGATATGCTGGATTACAAAGTAGACGCAGCCGGTTTTCGGCGTCTGTTCGCTGTACAGCAGCGTGGCCCGGATATGGCCGAATTCGGGGTGGCGGATTTCAAATGTGACCGGCGTGGCGGGCTTGCGCCGAATCTGTTCAAGCACGGCGGAATGAATGCCGTCGGGGAGCGGCTTCCCGTATTGGATTTCCGGCGCGGTAAAATTGGTGTTCTGCCCGTTCACCGAAATAACGGAAGTCAGGTTTGTTCCGTCGTAACAGGCTGCGCCCAGCGCGGAAATTTGGCAGAGATCGGCATAGCGGCTGAGTTTTTCCCGGCTTTTCCGGTAGTCCTCCGAGCGGGCGTTATCGGTCGATTTAATGCGGGTCAGAAAATCGGTGTCGATGATTTCCCGGCAGGCATAGAGCGCGCCGGAAAGTTTTTCATCAAGGCGTTCCGTCAGCAGTCGGCTGTGGTCAAAATAGGCCCACGCGGTGAAGAGGACAACGCCCAGCGTATACAACGCGGCCACTACGGCAAAGCGGCCGTAAAACCGGTGTTTCATTTCGGGCGGGTTCCATTTCATGAAAGATCTTCAGTTGTGGTTCGGTATTTCCGGGGCTGTCCCAGCTCTTTGAGCAGGTGGTTGATTTCCGCTTTCAGTTCCAGCGTCCGGCGTTCGCGGCCGCGCATGAGCTGGTTAAAGCGTTCCATATCTTCGAGCGTTCTTTTCAGCCGCTCTTCGGCGCGGCGCTGTTCGGTGACATCGCGCCAGACGCCGAGGACGCCGACGGCGCGCTCCTCTTCATCGCGCAGCGGGATCTTGTTGATTTCGCGCCAGCCGATGCTGCCGTCCAGCCGGGTATGCGATTCGAGGTGGCCGATGGTCGGCTGATTGTTACTGATCACCAGATTGTCGCGCTCAACAATTATGGAAGCCATGGCGGGGTCGAAAAGATCGTAGGGGGTTTTCCCGACCACTTCATCCATTGCGTTCAGCCCGCATTCGGCAATAAAGGTTTTGTTACAGCCGAGGTAAACGGAGTCTTTGTCTTTCCAGAAAACCGACATCGGGATGGTGTCCATAATCAGCTGCAGCATCTGCTGCGATTCGCGCAGGGCGTTTTCGGTTCGCTGCCGCCGGGTGATATCGCGCGCAACCCCGAAAAATGCCTTTTTGTTTTTCCAGCTCCCCTGAAAAAGATTCATTTCCACCGAAATGGTACCGCCGGTTTTCAGCTGCATGGGAAAGCCGCAGGACATCGTCTGTTCGGTCTGCATCGCAATCATCAGACGGGCAATTTCGCTCTGCCATTTCGGGGCGTAAAGATCCTTGAAATTCATGGAGCGCAGTTCGCGGTGCGTATATCCCATGCGCTGTTCAACAGACGGGTTGGAGTGGAGCAGCCTGCCGTTCATGTCGCAGATCAGCAGAAAATCGTCGATGGTGGCGAAGAGGTTCTGGAAATTACGGTTCTCTTCGAGCAGGGCGTCTTCAATGTTTTTATTCACCGAGATATCCTGCATGAAGCCGTCCCACACCAGCATCTTCCCTTCCATGCGCGGAACGGCGCTGATCCGCAGCCATTTGAGTTTGCCGGAAACATCGAGCACCCGCAGTTCAATATCCGCCGGCGAGAGGGTGCTGCGCGCGTGGTCGTATGCCTGCCGCAGAATCGGAATATCCGTTTCGTAAACGTGTTCAAATGCGTGGCGCGCATCTTCAAGCACTTCGTCGCAGCTGAAGCCGAACGCGCGCTCATATCCCCGGCTCAGATAATTAAACGAAAAGCCGCCTTCCGGCGTGCAGGCCAGTTGAAAAATGGTGACATTGGGCAGGTTGTCGCCCATCGACTGGATATGCTGTTCCCGTTTTTCAAGGGCGGTTTTGCCGGAAATCAATGCGCGGCGCATATCGCGGAAGCGATACCAAAGTCCCAAGAGCAGCACAATAATTGCCGTCAGCAGAAGCAGCACGGGGGTATTGAAATCCGGCACGGAAGAGGTCGTTTCCAAAGGGGCCGAATCCGGCACGGCAGAGCAGACCGCCGGGATGGCCGCCGGCAGTATGAGGGTTATCGGAATGAACTGTTCTTTTCGAGGCATCTCGTTCCCTGTCTAACCGGTCGAATAGTAGTGAATAAAAGCGGAAGGATCAAAGGGAAAGCAGTGCTTCGTACACTTCGCAGACCGGCAGCCCGACGACGTTTGTGTAGGATCCGTTAACGGTGCGCACCATGTGGGCGGCTCCGCCCTGAATGGCATACGCGCCGGCCTTATCCATCGGGTCGCCCGATGCGATATAGGCTATAATCTCGCCCCGTTCCAGTTCCCTGAAAACAACATCTGTAACCACTGAAAAAATATACCGGTCTCCTCCCCGTTTAATGCACACGCCGGTTATCACCTGATGGGTTTTTCCTGAAAGCTCCGAAAGCATTTCAAACGCATGGGCTTCATCCCTCGGTTTGCCGAGAATGCGGCCGCCCAAAACAACAATCGTATCTGCGGCAATGACGGCCGTTTCTTCGCTTGCTGAAATGGACCCCGCCTTTTCCGCCGCCAGCCGTTCCGCGAAACCGCGCGGTATTTCATCCGGTCGCGGTGTTTCGTCAACCTCCGGAATTACAATCTCAAATTCAAGGCCCAGCGACGTCAGCAGTTCGCGGCGACGCGGCGACGCACTGGCCAGAATGATGTGTTCGACATTCGTATCAATTCGCATGCCTAAAGAGTATGTTTGAAAGCGAACTATTAAAAGCCTGATTTACATGGTATAACAGGCGGGTAAATGTGGAAAGTGAATGGGTGCAGGTTTGAGCCGGGAACTGAACATTCTATTGGGCGGGGTGCCGTTCGGACGCAACAATGTGGGCGATGAAGCCATCCTTGAATGCGTCGTGCACCTTATCCGCGAAGTATGCCCGCCCGCCCGCATCACCGTCAGCACTGACGATCAGGAAGAAACCCGCAAACGCCTCGGCGTGAATACGCTTCCGCTTTTCGGTTTTGAGCCGCCGTACAGCCGCGCCGAAATGGAAGCGGCCCTTTCCGCCGCCGATGTCTTTATCTGGGCCGGTGCAACCGGCCTCTCCGACTATCCCGAAATCCCCCTCCGTATGCTGGAAATCGCCCACAAAGCCGGAACGAAAACCGTTGTGTGGGGCGTCGGTATGAACGAAAAATTCAACCCCTATCTCTACCACGTGCTGCCCGGAAAGCGCCGTGCACTGCTCAACCTGCTTTCCCTTCTGACGCTGAAACGGATTAATTTCATTGAACGCGTCGAACAGAAAAAGATGGAACGCGCGCGGCGCAAAATTGTGGAACAGCTCAATCAGTGCGATCTCGTTGTTTTGCGCGATCCCGAAACCCTCGCCGCCGTGCATAAATGCGGTGATGTTCCCCATGCCGTCGTCGGGGCCGATTCGGCGGAACTGCTGAAACCCGCCGCGTGGGAAAGCATCACGCTGACCCGCGAAGCCCGCGCCGTACTCGAATCCGGCAACCGCAAAATCGGGCTCTGTATTTCCGCCCAGCGGCAGCTCGTCCACCAACAGGAGCTGATTGAATTTCTCGACCGTTTGGCCGACCGCGATAACCGCATCGTTTTCCTGCCGATGAACCACGCAACCGACGCGCCGCTCATGCAGGGTCTGCGCGAGCGGATGAAAAATAAAGAGCACTCCGTGGTGATCGGCGGACGGCGCCCGCCCGGAGAAATACTGGCCATTGCCGGAAAACTTGACCTCGTCATCAGCAGCCGCCTTCACCTCCTGATTTTAGCCTCCGTGCTGCACGTTCCGATTATCGGCATAAGCCGCGGCAGCAAAGTGGATAATTTCCTCGCGCCGTTCGGCCACATTTCCGCCGGAAGCGTTGACGACTGCGACTTTGACCATATGCAGAATGAGCTCGACCGGCTCATCGAAACCCGCGACGAGTTCCGGGAAATCAGCACCGCCGTCCACGAAATGCTGCTCGACCGATTGGGAAAAGCCAAAACCCGCCTCGCCGAACTGCTGAATTGAAAATCGGGGTGATCGGTTTTCCCGTGCGTTGTCCCGGCGTAAATGGACAAAACTTCGGATTGACCGCACCCGCTGATTTTCGTAAACACAGTCCCTCTTTTCAAATGGCCAATGTAGCTCAGCTGGTAGAGCAGCTCATTCGTAATGAGCAGGTCATCGGTTCGAATCCGATCATTGGCTCCATTTTTTTCTTCCCCGCAAAGTCCAACTTCACGCGCGATACTAATTTTATTGGCTGAAACGCAATTTACCGCTTGTGGTGCCGATTTCTTTTTCGTAGAAATGTCCGCTAAATAGGGTCAGCTCTGGCGCGGGTTGGAGGGGCACTAGTGAAACGCCATACGTTTATAAAAGGAGAAGAAGAATGGCAGTGACTAAAACGCAGATCATCGCGAAAATCGCCGAAGATGCCGGTATCACTAAAGTGCAGGCTAAAACAGCTCTGGAGTCTCTGGTTGCGCAGGCTTA
>QKFE01000227.1 GCA_003252225.1 Kiritimatiellales bacterium
TTGAGTTTTAGATATTTCAATAAATTGGTTTCTCGATTTTCAAAAAGTGAACCACGGATAATAGACAGCCGGATTTATCGGTCAAGCTAATCTGTGCACTATTAGTGAATTAGATGAATTCAGGCGGTAAAGGTCAGCGGGCCAGAATATGAACCGCAAGGAAAATCCAGAATGAGAAGAAACTGAATACCGCCAGACTTTTATTGAAGAGATAAAAGTGATCTTTCGGATCAATGACGACCGCCGTTTCGCCGGCCTCCACCATGGTATACGGCTTGATGCGGAGCTCTTTCACCTCCCCTTTGCTGGGGGAAACCAGTTCGCAGCCTTCCATTGCAAGCCGCAGCTCATTCACCTTTTTTAAAAGCGTGTCCATCTCAGCCTTCGCCTGTTTCACCTCTTCGGACTTCACCGCAAGTTCTTCCTCAGTAGAACCACCCTCTTTCGCCGTTTTATATTCATTGCTCAGTCGGGCGTGTTTAAGCTTGGATTCGGTGTATTCATTTTTCGCGTCCTCAAACTGCACCGCTGTATGGTCGCGGCGCAGCGTCGCCAAAACCATCTCTTCGGCAACCGGATCCCCCTCGGCAACCTGAACATGCTCCACCGCCCCGGATGTTTCGAACGAAACTTCGATCTCCTGCGGATGTTTGTTCATGACTTTTTCCGACGGATACCAGGCGTCTTTGATCGCCCACAGGCAGAGAAAAAAGAAGATTCCGGCAAGCACGATAAAATCGTTGGTGCCTTTAATGTTATACTTACGCTTCGCCATAGAGAGCAGTCCTCCAAATCAAGGTCAAACAAGGTGTCAGACATGAATTGGCTTGTCCACCCTCAATTTGCCGTAACCGCCGCAGCCCGTTTAATGACGAGCACCGCCAGCTGCTCCCCGGACTCATTCCGCCAGCCGCGCATAATTCCCGGCGGACATTCGAGCATTTCGCCGGCAGAAGCCGTAAACTCCTCTTCGCCGACCGTACAGCGACCTTCGCCTTTTAAGACACAGAATGAAACCGCCAGCGGCAGGCTGTGCTCCGGAACCGCGCCGCCCGGTTCAATCGCTAAATGCACATATTCACACCCTGCCGCCTCATAAAGCCGCGTTCCGACGCATTCGCCCTGATTAAAAACAACCTCGCCGTTTTGAACCCGATAAACCATGATTTTCCCTTTCATTTTAAAGCCGCACTTCATCGTATCCGGTTGAAACCCGCAATTGAAATCGCCGATTAGAGTGTGTTAGCGTCGGTCTTCATTTTCTGGAGGGATCCGCACGTGTATTTAAAAGCACTGGAAATTGTTGGATTTAAAAGCTTCGCGAATAAAACCCGGCTCGAGTTTGAACCGGGAATGACCGCTATTGTCGGGCCGAACGGCTGCGGCAAAAGCAATGTTTCCGACGCGATCCGCTGGGTTTTGGGGGAACAGCGCGCCCGGGCGCTGCGCGGTGCAAACATGCAGGATGTGATTTTTAACGGCACGGATACGGCCAAACCGCTCGGCATGGCGGAGGTGAGCATTACGCTGGCCGACTGCACGGAATCGCTCGGTATTGAATACGACGAGGTCTGCATTACCCGCCGCGTTTTCCGCTCCGGCGAAAGCGGCTATTTTCTCAACCGCAAGGCCTGCCGATTGAAAGATATTCAGCGCCTTTTCATGGATACCGGCGTCGGAACCGATTCCTATTCCGTGCTCGAACAGGGCAAAATCGACCAGATTCTCAGCTCTCGCCCCGATGACCGCCGTACGGTTTTTGAAGAAGCCAGCGGGATCACCAAATTCAAGGCGGATAAAAAAGAGGCCCTGCGCAAACTCGAACACACCGAAGCCAATCTGCTCCGTTTGGCCGACGTGATCCGCGAGGTGAAACGCCAGATTATTTCTCTGCAAAGACAGGCGGGCAAAGCCAAGCGCTATAAAGAACTCGCCGAGGAAATGCGGACGCTGGATATTTTCGTGACGCGCGAAAAAATTAAGGACTATGCCCGAAAAATCAATGAACTGACCGGCGAACTGCAGATTTTGGAACGCAAAGTTAATGGACTCCACGAACAGGTGGAAGCCGCCGAGGCCGAAGCCGAAGCGTCCCGCAAAGCACTGAGCCGGCTCGAAGAGACCATTTCGCAGGCCATGGAACAGCGCTCCGCCGCGCACGGCGAACTGGAACGTACGCGCAATCTGATCCATATGAATACCGACCGAATTTCAGAGCTGACCGCGCTTGCCCAACGAAATTCGGTTGAAACACAGGAAGCCCGCGTACGGCTTGAAACGCACAAAACGGAGCTCGAAAAAATCGCGGCGGAACTGATTGAAGCGGATGTCGCAAAAAAAGAAGCCGCCGAAGCGCTCGAACGCGTAACCCATATTCAGAAGGAAGTGGAAGAACAGCTGAATTCAACCCGGAATCACCTGAACCAACTCCGTAACGAATCGGTGGCGCTGGACAGTACCGCGTCAAAAAAACAGAACGAACTGAATGCGCTCGATGCCCGCGACCGCGCCGCCCTGCTTAAAAAGGAACGGCTGGCCACCGAAAAAGCCGAACTGGAACGCGCGTTGAAATCGTATATGGAACGGCAGGAAGAGATGGACGCCAAAGTCGAGCTGCTTTCCGGCAAAGTTGCAGAACAGGCCGACAAACTGAATCAGCTGAATCATGAGCGTACCAACCGCAAGGATCTGATTGTTGAAAACCAGCGCAAACTGAATGAGACGCAGAAAGTTATCGCGGCAAAAAGGGCTCAACTGGAAATGCTTTCCGGCGGCGAAGCCCGGAAGGAGGGCTTTCCTCCCGGCGCGCAGGTTCTGCTCAATCCGCCGGCCGATTTCACATTAGAAAAATCGGGCATTATCGGTCCGCTGGCCGAACAGCTGAAAACATCGCCCGATTTTCAGACCGCCCTCGAAGCCGTTCTGCGCCCCTGTATCGACGCCATTGTGGTGAAAGACGAAGCCTATGCACGGGATATTCTGCTTTGGCTGCGCGAACAGGAAGCCGGAAGCGTCCGGCTTTTCAGCGTCGTTTCCAGTAAAGAGGAGGCAACGCTCGATTCCTCCTCATCGATTGGAAAAAGCCTGATCGACTGCATTACGTTTTCCGATGAAGTGGCTCCGCTTATCCGCCGCCTTTTCTGGAATATCCGGGTTGTCGGCTCCGAAATTGAAATCCCGGAAGTGCTCTCTGCCGACACCGTGGTTGTGACGCAGAACGGAACGGTTGTCTCCGGCTGCGGGTCGTCTGAATTATGGATGCCCGGTACAGAGGATAAATCCCCGCTTGCCCGCCACCAGCTGCGCGAACAGCTGCAGGACGAAATCGGCAGACGGGAAGAAGAAGCGCAGAAACTGACCGAATCACTCGAACGCCTGCAGGGACAGGAAAGCGGACTGGCCTCAACCATCGAAGAAGCACGGCATATGCTCGAAGAGTTTCGCCGCGAACTGGCGCTGCAGGAGGGCGAACGGCAGGTGATTGTCCGCGAAACAAAAACCGCGCGCGACCGTTTTGAAACCGTCTCCTTCGAGTTCAATAATCTGGCCGAATCTGAAAGCAAAGGGGCCGAACTGCGTACCCGTCTGGCCAACGAGCTACAGGAAACGCGCGACCGGCAGGCGAATGTCCGAACCGAAATCGCCGATCAGACCAAAGCACTGACCGAGATCGAAGAAAAACGCTCCGACGCCCTTTCGATCACCTCCGAACACCGGATTATTTACTCCCAGAAAACGCAGTCGCTCGAACATCTGAATAACCGGAAACAGCCGATGGAAGCGCGTATCCGGGAGCTTGAAGAACTGATCACCGAACGAACCGGCGGAATCAGCTCCTACAACAAACGCATCGACGCCCTCAAAGAATCCATCGAGGACGAGACCGCCAAAATCGAACCGCTCGAAATACGGCTCGAAGAAACCACCGCCACCCTCGAAACCGAACGGGCTCGGCGCGAAGAAACCATCCGGGTTTTAACCAGCGCCGAAAACCAGCTGCGCGGAATACGCAATGCGCTCGAAGCCGAATTGAACCGGAAATCAAAATTCGAGGTCGAAAAAGCCGAATTCAAAATGCGCCACGACAACGCCCTCGAACGGGTCACCGGTTCTTACCACATCACCAAAGAAGAGCTTTCCGAAGCCGAAGCCCCGCGCTGGGAAAACGACGAAATTCCCGAACGCGAAGTCATCGAAACCCGCGTTGCCGAACTACAGGCCAAACTCGACTCAATGGGCCCGGTCAACCTCGTTGCCATTGAGGAGCACGCCGAATACGAAGAGCGCTACGCCTTTTTAATGAAACAGCAGGAGGATTTGACCACGGCCAAACAGCAGCTGCTGGATATGATCAAGCATATCAACGCAACCACTACTGAAATGTTCAAAGAAACGTTCGACAAAGTGAACGAACAGTTTCAGGAAATGTTTAAGCAGCTCTTCGGCGGCGGTTCCGCCAAACTGGTTCTGACCGACGACGAAGATGTGCTCGAAGCCGGCATTGAAATTATCGCCCGCCCCCCCGGAAAAAAACTACAGACCATTTCACTGCTTTCCGGCGGCGAACGCACAATGACCGCCGTCGCCCTGCTTTTCTCGCTGTTTAAAGTGAAGCCCAGCCCCTTCTGTGTACTCGACGAATTGGACGCGGCATTGGACGATGCCAACATTAACCGGTTCGTCGAAGCCCTGCAGGGCTTTCTGGCCTCCTCGCAATTTGTCATCATCACCCATAGTCGGCAGACGATCGCAGCGGCTGACGTCATTTACGGCGTCACCATGCAGACCCGCGGAATTTCCAAAGTCGTCTCCATGAAATTCGCCGACTATCAGGAACAGGAAAAGAGTCTGAAATAAGCACGATACGGGATACGAGATGCAGGATACGCGAAAAATCCTGTAACCCGAATCCTGCATCCCGAATCCCCCAATCATGGACAATAAAAAGCAATTCGACTTTTGGTATGCCGTCAATAACACCGAACTGATTTCGCCCCCCACCGGACGGCTGGAAACCTTCGGCGATACGGTTGTAAACTATCACCTCATCTGCGAGCAGATGGATGCGGTAAATAAAGTCTGCGTCCGCGAAGGCCAGTTGAAAGCGCTCAAACCCGCCATCATCACCCCGCATGCGCTCGGACATATCGACCTCGAAGAATTCGGCTCCGAAGCACGGCATTACGCCGAATGGCTGGCCGAACACGCCAAAGATCTGCGCATCCTTCAATACGGCTTCACCCTGCATAAACAGGAACTCAAACAGTATGTCGTAACCGACCGCATCGCCAACGTAGTGGATCGGGTAAAAACGGAGGTCTCCGCAAAAAATGACCCTTTAAGCGCTGTCTTGGTCGGTGTAGACGATCCGTGGGAAGTCTGCCTGTTGAAGCTCATGATTGAACTCGTTCAAAAATCGGCGCAAAGCAACATGCAGGATATCCGCCGGCACGATTTGAATGCCCGCAAGTCCCAGTCCGAACAGATCGACCAGACCTACCTCGAAGCCTCCCGCAACCCGGAAAAAATAAACGCCCTCGCCGAAATGCTTAAACAAAGCGGCCTCTGGGAAAAACATCAGGATCGCTTCTTCGCGCTGATCAAAGCTTCAAAATCCAAAAACAACTGATCAGCAAAACCTCGAACGGACGCCCTCGCCCCCGTATTTGGTGGAGAGCCGGAAAAAGAGTGGTGGCGAGACCCAGAATCGAACTGGGGACACGGGGATTTTCAATCCCCTGCTCTACCGACTGAGCTATCTCGCCGTAAAAAAGAAGAGCGGAGTATACGGATCGCCGCCGGAGCGTCAATGGTTTTAATCGACAAACTTCGGCGGATTTTCTCCCACCGCCCGCTCACAAAAGATCCAGCTGGTTCAGTTCGGCAACCGGGCGAAAGGATTGCCGGTGAACCGGTGTTGCGCCGTACTTACGGAGCGCTTCGAGGTGCTGTTTCGTGCCGTAGCCTTTGTGTCCGGCGAAGCCGTATTCCGGGTATTTTTCGTCCAGTGCAACCATCATTCGGTCACGGGTGACTTTGGCGATAATGCTGGCCGCCGAAATGGAAATACTCAGCGCGTCGCCTTTAACAATCGCTTTGTGCTCGCAGGGCAGCCCTTTGACCGGCAAACCGTCAACCAGCGCAAAATCGGCCTTAATTTGGGCGGCGGCCAGACCCATCGCTTTGTGAGTGGCTTTAAGAATATTGATTTGGTCGATCTCTTCAGCGCGGATGATTCCAACGCCAATCTGCACAGCGGCGGACGCATTGAGCAGATCGAAGTATTCGTCCCGTTTTTTTTCGGTCATCGCCTTTGAATCGGTCAACTGACTATACGTCGGTTCCAATTCGGATCTGATGTAATCGGGATCAAAAATGACGGCGGCAGCCACAACCGGCCCCGCCAAAGGCCCGCGTCCGGCCTCGTCGATTCCGGCCAAACGCAGAAAACCCGACGCCCAGGCTTCGTTTTCATAAAGCAGGACATCGGGCATTCGAATCGACTCGAATTCGAATTATACGCGGCGTTCTTTAATACGCGCTTTCTTACCGGCGAGATCGCGCAGGTAGTAAAGCTTCGCGCGGCGAACTTTACCGTGACGATCGATTTCGATTTTGTCGATATTCGGGCTGTTCAGCGGGAATACGCGCTCAACGCCTTCGCCATAAGAAATACGACGAACGGTGATGGATTCCATTACGCCGCCGCCTTTACGGGCAATCACCGTACCGGTGTAAACCTGTACACGTTCTTTTCCGCCTTCTTTAATTTTGTAGTGAACGCGAATGGTGTCGCCGATCACAAAATCGGGGTGACGATCCTGCTTTGCCTGTTCCAAACTGATTTTTTCTACCGTGTTCATAAAACTCTCTCACTTCCGGATTTATTAAAAGAGCGCTAGATAATAGCCGACTGCCTCTTTCGGTCAAGCGTTGTTTTCGGCATTTTCACCGTTATTCTCCAGCAAATCCGGGCGCCGCTCTTTTGTGCGTTTCAGCGCCTGTTCGTGACGCCATTTTTCGATTTTCGCGTGGTCACCGCTGAATAGGATTTCCGGCACTTTCATCCCCCGGAATTCCGGCGGGCGGGTATATTGCGGGAATTCGAGCAGTCCCGACGAAAAAGACTCGTCTTCCGTCGCAATTTCTCCGGCTCCCAGCGCACCCGGTAAAAGCCGCACAACGGCATCGGTCACGACCGCAGCGGATAATACTCCGTTGGTCAGCACATAATCGCCGATCGAAATTTCCTCATCGACCAAGGCTTCGCGGATTCGTTCGTCGATTCCTTCGTAATGGCCACAGATAAAAATGAGGTGCTTTTTTGTTTCTGACAAACGCACGGCATCGGCCTGTTTAAAAGGAATGCCGGCCGGAGTCATTAAAATGATGTAGCTTTCCGGGGTTCGAATGGATTCGATCGCCGCAAACATCGGTTCGCATTTCATGACCATGCCCGGACCGCCGCCAAAGGGGCGATCGTCCGTTTTAAGATGCTTATCTTCGGCAAAATCGCGCGGATTGATAATCCGGAATTCGACCAGTCCGGCCGCTGCTGCCCGTTTCATCATGCTCTCTTCGAGGAAGCCCGAAAGCATCCCCGGAAAGAGTGTCACGACATCAATTTTAAGCACATCACTCATTTTTTTATTAACCACTGAAAACACGGAATACACTGAATCGGATCACCAATAAAGTTCCGTGTGCTCTGTGTTTTCCGTGGTTCGAATAAAAAAAGAGCGGCCGGGAAAGGTCGCTCTTTTCTGGCTTCAAAAGAAAGGAACCGCTTAATCGACCACTTCGAGCATGGCTTTTCGGCCCTGCTTCGCGGCCATAGAATTCAGAATAACGCGCATAGCGCCAACGGTTTTCCCGCTCTTGCCGATGATTTTACCAACGTCTTTTGCATTGCAGCGCAGTTCGAAAATAACGGTCTTTTCGCCGTCAATTTCAGTGATCTGCACTTCATTCGGAGCATCGACCAGAGATTTTGCAATGCTTTCGAGAATCTCTTTCATTACTCAGCGGCTTCTTCGGCAGCTTCGTCTGCATCCGCTTCAGCAGCTACAGCCGGAACTTCTTCTTCTGTCACTGCACCGGAAACGGCTTTTTCAACCGGCAGCTCGCGGGCTTTTTTAATCAGGCTGCTTGCGGTTTCCGACGGCTGAGCGCCGTTGCTGAGCCAGTAATCCGCGCGGTCGAGGTTGAGCGAGAAGTTGTTGCCTTCCTGTTTCGGATCGTACCAGCCCAGCGTTTCAATGAAGCGGCCGGTCGGCGCATAGCGGGAGTCCTGCACAATTACGCGGTAGAATGCGGCGTTGCGGCTGCCCATTCTGCGAAGTCTAATCTTTACTGCCATAGTCTATTTTCTCCGTAATAAAATCCCATTCTTGGGGGTAAAGGGGCTACTTTGTAGTGAACTTCTTTAGGTGTCGCAACCTTTTTCCCATCTTTTTGAACTGCTTCCCCATCTTCCCCATTTGCTCGAACCGTTTAAGCAACTGGTTTACATCAGCAAGCTTGCGACCGCAGCCTTCGGCGATCCGAAGTCGACGACTCCGGTCAATTTGCCTGGGGTTTTTCCGCTCCCACGGCGTCATACTCTGAATGATCGATTCAAACTTCTTCATTTCGAGTTCGGAGGCATGGGCAATCGCCTCTTTTTTCTTCGCATCCATCTTCAGCGCATCGCCCGGCATCATATCAAAAAGGGCGCTCATTGAACCCAGTTTTTTCATCTGCTGGATCTGCGAAAGGAAGTCTTCGAGGTCGAGCTGATTTTTCGCCAGCTTTTCCTGCATTCTCAGGGCTTCTTCCTGATCAACCACTTCGGCGGCCTTTTCCACGAAACTGACAACATCGCCCATTCCCAGAATACGGTTCGCCATGCGTTCCGGATAAAACGGCTGAAGATCGTCCATTTTTTCGCCGGAACCCGTCATCAGAATCGGGCAGCCCGTCACGGCATGTACCGACAACGCCGCACCGCCTCGGGCATCGCCGTCGAGTTTGGTCAAAATCATACCGGTCAAACCGACGGCATCGCGGAACGTTTCGGCCACACTGACCGATTCCTGACCAATCGCAGCATCCAAAACCAGCACCGTATTTTTCGGCTGAGTTTCCGCGCTGAACTCTTTCAGCTCCTGCACCAGTTCCTGATCGACCTGAAAACGGCCGCCGGTGTCATAAATCACCACATCGAATTTTTCAGCCTTCGCGTAGGCTGCCGCGCGTTTACCTAACGCGGGCACCGTTTCGCCGGGTTCGGGGCGCAGAATATCGCAGCCCACCTGCCCCGCCAGAATCATCAGCTGCTCAACGGCGGCCGGACGCCGAATGTCGCAGGCCACCAAAAGCACACGCCGGCCCGATTTTTTCCAGCGGTTCGCCAATTTGCCCGCCGAGGTTGTTTTACCGGAACCGTGCAGCCCCATCAGCATCACCGACGCCGGACTTCCGGTCAGATCGAACTCTTTGTGCGCCCCGCCGAAAAGCTCAACCAGTTCGTCGTGCACATGCTTAATCACCTGCTGGCCGGGCGTCACACTCGTCAGCACCTCTTCGCCCATGCAGGATTCCTGCACCTTTTTGACAAAATCGCGCGCGACCTTAAAATTGACGTCCGCCTCCAGCAGGGCCATACGCACTTCGCGCATCGCGTCCTTGACGTTTTTCTCCGTCAGCTTGCCGTAGCCGCGCAGATTCTTGAACGTCTTCTGTAACGCAGAGGATAGGTTTTCAAACATAGCCGTTAAATCGTTTAAAGTTATTCGTTAATGGAAAGTCAGGCAGTTAACCGGAACCAACGGCCTTTTTAAACACCAAACGATGCTATTTTCCATTCCCGTTTTTCAGCTCGGCGATGCGCTGCATAATTAAGGCGGCGTGTTTATCGTAGGCATCACGGCCGGTGCCGAGCGCCTGAAAATCCTCCGGCGTGATCGGCTTACCGAAGGTGATTTTGACTTTACAGGGTTTGACCCATTTGGCCCCTTTTTTATGCGCTTTATAGGTTCCGTCAATATAAGCCGGAACCACCACGCAGCCGGATTTTTCGATAATGAAC
>QKFE01000228.1 GCA_003252225.1 Kiritimatiellales bacterium
TGAGTCATTTTTGATTTTTAAATTCTGAGCGAGTTGTTTTTCTAACCCCGACAGGCTGCTAGAGCACATTTGGGTTAGTTTGGCGCATGGTTCGGCAATCTGCGTAACGGGTAGGGCTGGTTCGATGAACCAGCCGTGGCTTTCATCGAAAGCGCCCTACCACCGCTCTAATTGTAAACGAAGCTTCCGGCGGGCAGCCAGTGCTGAAACAACCAGCGCAATCAAGCCGGCATTGCGGACAACGTTCATCCAGCTCATCGGTTTGGCCAATGGCGATCGGCTGAAACATCCGCAGCTGAAGTTGTTTCCCGAAAGCAGGTTAATAATAATGCCGACGGTGAACAGCAGCAGCAGGGTTAAAACAATCCAAAGGGCGGCTTTTCGCCAGCGGGGAATAAAGAGACAGACCGCACAGACCATTTCCAGCCACGGCAGATAAATCGCCGCCGGATTCACCATAGAATTCGGTAGCAGATGAAACCGGTAAACAGAAAGCGCGAAATCAGCAGGGTAGAGAATTTTATAGAATCCCATCAGCAGAACCGCCGCAATGATGACCGAAGCCACCCATTCAGCACATCGATAAATTTTTTCGTCGCGCGTCATTCGACTGCTCCCCCATTGGCCGCCCAAACCTCGAACCCATCAACAAACAGCACGATGTTTGAGCAGCCCATCGCCTGCAATTCTGAGGCAAGCATCAGTGAATCATCGCACTCGCGGTTTTTACAGTAGACCACCAGTTCACCGCCGAGTTCCAGCAGTTCACTTAAAACCTCAAAGTGATCATCGAGTGTTTCAAACGGCAGGGAAACGGCGAATGGAATGTGCCCCTCTTCGAACTCACTGAAAGGGCGCGCATCGACAAAAACCGAATGCTTCGCCGTGAACTTTTCGAGGGCAATCGAAAGCGGGATTACTTCGATGGACTGCTTCTTTGCTTTGGCCTCGACGTGATTCGACCAATCGTGCACCCACGCTATTTTGCGGGGATGAACGCTGTTTGAAATGAGCGCAAAAAAACAACTCGCCAGCAGAATAATTCCAATCTGTTTGGGAGTGGTTTTCATAATGTAGACGCAACGCCCTCGTCGCGTTATCTCTCAGGTGCAGGATGCGACGAGGGCGTCGCATCTACGTTATTCCTCCGGAGTGGTCTCTTCGGCGGGAGCTTCAACATCACCAGCAGTAGTTTCTCCCGCCGCACCTTCTACAGCTTCACCTTCGGGCGTTTCGGGTGCTTCATCTTCCGGATCAAGCACGGCAGCGGATACGAGTTTATCGTCCTCTTTCAGGTTGAAGAGGCGGACGCCCTGCGTATTGCGGCCAATGACGCGAAGGTCGCTTGCTCCGATACAGATCATCTGTCCGCCTTCGGAAATGAGCATGATCCTGTTTTTATCCGTAACGGCGTGGGCACTGACCACTTTACCGTTCCGCTCGGTAGTCTGGATGCTGATAATGCCCTGCCCTCCGCGCGATTGCAGGCGGTACTCTTCGAAACTCGTCCGCTTGCCATAACCGTTTTCGGTGATCGCCATCATGGTCGCTTCGGTATCGACAATGTCGATCGCCACCACTTCGTCGTCGCCGACGAGCCGGACGCCTATCACGCCGTGGGCGACGCGGCCCATCGGCCGGACATCCGTCTCATTGAAGCGGATTGCTTTGCCGTTTTTCATGGAGAGGATGATTTCATCTTCGCCGTTGGTCAGTTTTACGCCGATGAGCTGGTCGCCTTCATCAATACTGATGGCATTGATGCCGGCAACACGAACGTTCTTGTAAGCGGAAAGCACGGTCTTTTTTACGGTTCCGTTTTTCGTCGCCATAATCAGGTTATGCTGATCATCGTCGAGTTCGCGGACACAGAGAATTGCGGCGAGTTTTTCGTCCTGCGCCATTTGCAGGACGTTTGCCAGTGAGCGGCCCCGGCTTTGGCGCGTGCCTTCCGGAACGTAGTAGGCTTTCAGCCAATACATGCGCCCGGCTTCGGTGAAGCAGAGGAGGTAATCGTGTGTCGATGCGGTGAAGACATGTTCCACAAAATCTTCTTCCTTTGTGTTCATTCCAACGACGCCTTTTCCACCGCGTCGCTGCTGGCGGTAGGTATCGGTCGGCACCCGTTTGATGTAGCCGGTGTTGGACAGCGTGATGACGCAGGGTTCATCGGCAATCAAATCTTCGATGTCGATTTCACCTTCATCAACCGTCAAATCCGTGCGGCGGGCTTCGCCGTATTTTGCGCGGATCTGTTCGAGGTCTTCTTTGATGACGGCATAGATTTTTTCCGGATGCGCGAGCAGGTCTTCGAGGTATTCGATGAGTTTCATCAGCTCGGCATATTCGGCTTCAACTTTATCGCGCTCCAGTCCGGTCAGTTGATAGAGCCGCATTTCGAGAATGGATTTGGCCTGAATTTCACTGAAGTCGAATTTTGAGATTAACCGCTCCTGCGCTTCTTCGCGGTTTTTCGAGTCGCGGATGATGCGGACCACCTCGTCCATATTGTCCATGGCTTTGAGATAGCCTTCGAGAATATGCGCGCGGGCCTGCGCTTTTTTGAGATCAAACTCAGTGCGGCGGGTAACGACTTCAAACCGGTGGTCGATAAAACACTGCAGTGTTTCTTTCAGGTTCATCACGCGCGGCTTGCCGTTATCGATCGCCAGCATGATTCCGCCGAAGGTGGATTCCATCTGCGTGTTCTTGAAAATATTGTTGAGCAGCACATTCGGAACCGCGTTGCGTTTGAGCTCAACAACGAGACGGATCCCCTCTTTGCCGGATTCGTCACGGATATCAGAAATGCCTTCGAGTTTCTTATCGCGAACCAGTTGAACCATTTTCTGGATGAGCAGCGTTTTATTCAGCGCGTACGGGATTTCCGTGATGATGATCCGCGCTTTTCCGCTCTCTTCCTCTTCGATCTCGGCTTTACCGCGCACTTTTATTTTTCCGCGGCCGGTCTGATCAACTTCGCGCACGGCATTCAAGCCGTAAACGGTGCCGCCGGTCGGAAAATCGGGCCCTTTAATCAGCTCGTGCAGTTCATCAATGGTGGCATCGGGGTTGTCGATTAAAAGAATGGTTCCGTCGATCACTTCACCTAGGTTGTGCGGCGGGATATTGGTGGCCATGCCGACCGCAATACCGGTTGATCCGTTGACTAGCAGGTTCGGAATACGCGCCGGAAGAACGGATGGCTCCATCAGCGATTCGTCGAAGTTGGGCCGCATATCGACAGTCTCTTTGTCGATATCAGCCAGCATCTCTTCGGCAAGCGGGCGTAGTCGGCACTCGGTGTATCGATAGGCCGCCGCGCGGTCACCGTCGATCGAACCGAAGTTACCCTGCCCTTCGATGAGCATTCCGCGCATTGCCCATTCCTGCGCCATACGCACCAGCGTGTCGTAAACCGCCGTGTCGCCGTGCGGGTGGTAGTTACCGATCACTTCACCGACCACCTTCGCGCATTTCACATAGGCCTTATTGTGCGTCCACCCGCGCTCTTTCATGGCGAAGAGAATACGGCGGTTGCCGGGTTTCAGTCCGTCGCGGGCATCCGGCAGCGCGCGGCCGATAATCACCGACATCGAATAGTCGATGTAAGCGCGCTGCATCTCATCTTCAATATTGATCAGGTCAATGCGTTCGTTCGTGTTTTCCATGTTTTTCCTTTCACGGCAATAACCACAAAATGCACAAAGGTCACAAAATATATTTTTTGATTTCGAACTTTCTGGAACCGAAATTAATCAGTAATCCATGGCGATATTTTGTAGCTCTCAAATAGCCCATAATTTGGCACTCATGAGCATGGGTTAAGCATTCGCATGCTTTCAGTTCTAAAATTAATTCGTTGTTGATAACCAAATCCGCAACATATTCACCGACAACTGTTCCATCTTCATCGCAAACTGAAATCGTCCTCTGTTGATCCAACGTCATTCCGCTTTTCCTAAGCCGGTTGACCAAGGCATTTTCATAACCCTTTTCAAAATGCCCCGGACCAAAATACCGGTGAACCGCAAATGCAGTTTCCCGTATTTGATCAACTAATTGGAGCATTTCCTGATCGGTCATTTTGTGTCTTTTGTGAATTCTGTGGTAAGTGAACTAAATATCCAAATTCGTTACGTTAAGGGCGTTTTCCTGAATGAATTCGCGGCGGGGTTCGACTTCGTCGCCCATCAGGATGGTGAACATTTCGTCGGCCTTCACGGCGTCTTCGAGCACCACTTTGGTCATACGGCGGCAGGCAGGGTCGAGCGTGGTTTCCCAGAGCTGATCGGGGTTCATTTCACCCAGACCTTTATAGCGCTGGATGCTCATGCCCTTGCGTCCCAGTTCACGCACCGCCCCGAGCAGTTTCATCAGGGAATTGACCTCGATTTTCGTGCCTTTATCGTCCAGCTGGAAAACCGGCCGGTCGGCGCCGATCAGCTGTTCGATGTCGAAGCCGGACTGTTTGAGTTCGTCGACGATTTCCTTCAGCTGCTTGGCAAAATGGAGTTCTTTATAGCGCACTTTCGGCGCTTCGGGAATTTCACCGTCAACGGTTTCAATTCCGGCCTGAACTTCGGAAAAGATTTCCTGCAATCCGAGGTCGTCTTTGGCGAAGCGGATATCGAGATCTTCGCCGACTTCATTCATATAGGCGCAATAGAGCGGGAAATTGCCGGTTTCGGGATCGCGGTTGGAGAGGTAATCTTCGAGCTCAATTCCGCGGCGGCGGAGTTTATCACCGATCTCTTCGATCCGGATCAGTTTTTCGAGCAGCTCGCGCAGCCCTTTGGTATCGAGCAGTTCAACGCCTTCCACCTTTTCGAGTTTCAGGCCGTCGGCCCCGAGATCGAGCAGGATCTGGGTGAGATGGGCGTCGGACTCGACATACTCTTCGCGCTTGCGCCGGGTCACTTTATAAAGCGGCGGCTGGGCGATGTAGATATAGCCGTGTTCGATGAGCTGCGGCATTTGCCGGTAAAAGAAGGTCAAAAGCAGCGTACGGATATGGGCGCCGTCCACATCGGCGTCGGTCATGATAATGATTTTATGGTAACGGGCTTTTTCGATGTCGAAATCGTCGAGTCCGATTCCGGTTCCGATCGCGGTAATCATCGTGCGGATTTCATCGTTCGCCAGCACTTTATCAAGGCGGGCTTTCTGCACGTTGATCACTTTCCCTTTAACCGGCAGAATCGCCTGAAATTCGCGGTCGCGCCCCTGTTTGGCCGAGCCGCCCGCGGAGTCCCCTTCCACGATGTAAAGTTCGGTACGGGCGGGATCGCGGCTGGAGCAGTCGGCCAGTTTACCGGGAAGGCCGCCGCTTTCGAGCGCGCCTTTTCGGCGGGCCAGATCGCGGGCTTTCCGCGCGGCCAAACGGGCACGGGCCGCAACAACCGCTTTATCGATGATGGTACGGGCAACGGAGGGGTTTTCTTCAAAATAGGTGCCGAGCTCTTCGTTGACGACCTGCTGAACAATCCCCTCCACTTCGCCGTTTCCGAGCTTGGTTTTGGTTTGCCCTTCAAACTGCGGATCGGGGATTTTGACCGAAATGACGGAGGTGATTCCCTCGCGGATATCGTCGCCGCCCATCGCCTGTTTTTCGTCTTTGATCAGCTTATTGGCCTTCGCATAGGCGTTGACCGTACGGGTCAGCGCGGAACGGAAGCCGGAAAGGTGGGTGCCGCCTTCGATGGTGTTGATATTATTGGCAAAGCTGAAAATGGTTTCGGTGAAGGCATCGGAATACTGCATCGCAACTTCAACCGTTACGCCGTCCTTTTCGCGCTCAAAATAGATTACGTCCGGGTGCATCGGCGACTTGTTGCGGTTGAGGTGCTGAACAAATTCCAGAATTCCGCCTTCATACTGGAAAACCTCATTACGCCCGGTGGATTCCTCGGACAGCGTGATTTTTACGCCGCGGTTAAGGAAGGCGAGCTCGCGCAGACGGGCTGTGAGGATGTCCCACTGAAAACCGCTTTCGTGCGTGAAAATGGTCAGATCGGGTTTAAAGGTGACTTTCGTGCCGGTTTCGGTGGTTTTCCCGATCACGACCAGATCGGTCACTTCCACCCCGCGTTCGAAGCGCTGATGGTGGATTTTACCGTCGCGTTTGACCTCCACTTCGAGCCATTCGGAGAGCGCATTCACACAGGAGACCCCCACGCCGTGGAGACCGCCGGACACTTTATAGGTGTCGGAATCAAATTTACCGCCGGCATGCAGCACGGTCAAAACCACGGTTACCGCCGGTTTTCCCTCGGTCGGGTGCATATCGACCGGAATCCCGCGTCCGTCGTCCGTGACGGAAAGCGAGCCGTCTTCGTTAATGCAGACTTCGACATTCGTGCAGTAGCCGGCCAGCGCTTCGTCGATGGAGTTATCGACCACTTCGTACACACAGTGGTGGTAGCCGCGCGAGCCGGTGTCGCCGATATACATGGCGGGGCGTTTGCGGACGGCGTCAATACCTTCGAGAACAGTGATGTGGTCGGCCCCGTAGCCGGCGGAATCGGGGTTTTGGGACGCCGCTTTTCCAAGGATTTTCGCAGGTTTCGGATCGTTTTCAGCTTCAGACATAGTTGTCCTTTTCCTTTCGGTCGAATTAATCGGGAGACCCTATCAGAACCGCGGAATGCAGGGCAACAGCAGAAGGGGTTTATTTCGGGCTTAATTTTCCGCCGAATCGCGAAAATCAGACGGAAAAGGCATTTTGAGCGCACTCGACCCCGAAACGGCAGACCCTGCCGAACAGCAATACAATTCAAAACAGCGGCAAATTATGAAGGAAAATCAGCCGAAGCGGGTTTCAGCGCCCCGTTCCGATATTGGGCCTGTAGGCTCACATAACGATCAGCAAACCTTCGGATGCCCGCAAAGTCTTCCTCCGTCAGTGTGCGAATAACTTTTGCCGGGGAGCCGACCGCCAGCGAACAGGGGGGTATTTTTTTGTTTTGGCCGACGAGCGAACCGGCGCCGATGATGCAATTATCGCCGATTTCGCACCCGTCGAGCAAAATGGCCCCCATTCCGATCAGGCAGTTATTCCCCACTTTGCACCCGTGCAGCGTCACTTTGTGGCCGACCGTTACATCGTCGCCCAAAATCACCGGATAATCGGTGCTGGTGTGCGCGACGGAATTATCCTGAATATTGCTCCGCGCCCCGACAATAATGGGTTCAATATCGCCGCGTAAAACGGCGCCGAACCAGATACTCGCCTGCTCGCCCAGCACCACATCGCCGATCACGGCGGCGGTTTCGGCAATATAAAATTCTTCCGGCAGTTTCGGAATTCGGTCTTCAAATTCGTAAATCATGCCCGGAATTAAACACAAAAAGGGCCCCGTTCGCAAAGACCGGGCGATAAAATTTATTCCCTCGTCAGTTTCAAAATCAGGGCTTCGTGCTGCGGAAACCGGCGAAGCAGCTCCGCGCGCGACGGAAGCTCGAAATCGGCAAAATCAAAACCCGGCGCAACCGAACAGCCGACCAGCGCAAACCCCTCGGAAACCGTCGCCCCGAAAAAACACCCGGCTTTCACCGTATATTGAAACGGCCCTTCGGCAGAAAGCGTGGTGGTTTTCCCCGCGCCCCTTTCCGCATCAATTTCGTGAATCGTAATCGGGGATCCCGCGTAAAAATGCCACTGTTCATCCTGCTTCAGCCGGTGAAGCGCCGAAAAATCGCCCTGTTCCAAAAGGTAATAAATAGAGGTCAAAACCGGCCGACCGCTTTCATTTCGGGTTTCGGAGGTGTAAATCCGCCGAAACCAGCCCCCTTCGGGATGCCGTTCCAGCCCCAGTTTTTTGATCCATTTTTCTGCCGGTGTCATTTGCGGCCCAATTTAAGGAACATTTCCAAATCATTGAAGGGAAATCGAATACCGCCGCCGGGAAATATACGCTATCTAGCCTGAAACATACGTGATATGGCCGATCCGCTCAAGTGAGCAGGTGCAACCTGCTGAAAATCAGCGGATTGCAAATATACCCCGATTATACCCCGAAAGCGCATTTTTTTCGTTTTTTTAGTACACAAATCGGGGCCGTTATTGTTTACTTTTAATCGAAGCCTTGGTTTGGGTTTCATCCGAACAGCGTATGGTTCTCCTCCCTCTTTCCGTACGCTGTTCCTTTTTTTTATCTTTACCGCGCGAAAAGAGCGGCATAAATACGGCCCTTGAATACGTATACTGCGCTGTACCACTACTGTACCCGATTCGGCGTGCGGCATAGCCGGAAAAAAGGAACCCTGTCCGGGAAAACAGGGGGGAGATTCACAGAGCAAAACAGGCCGCCGTAGATTGTTTCTTTGCGAAAACTATTCCGGCTTTTTATTCCACGCAACAATGCACTCTTCGATGCTCATTTCATAGCGGGTGTTGCAGAACTGGCAGCTGATGCCGAGCGGTTCGCCTTTTTTAACGATCGTCATCCGGTCGGGAATCGGAATGCTTCGCAAAACAGCGCCCATTTTCTGTTTCGAGCAGGTGCACTGAAATTTCGGCGCGGGGCAGGTCTCCATCTGTATCCCTTCGAACCCTTTTTCGCCGCCGATCAGCGATTGGGCGATCTTTTCAAAATAGACCTCTGATTCGTTGCCGTGGCTGAGCAGATCGCGAAATCCGGATTCATCCATATGCCGCCGGATGCGGTCGAAACGTTCAAGATCGGTGCCGGGCAGTGCCTGTATCATCCAGCCCTGACAGAGTTTGGCCGGGTTTTCCGGATTGGGCTGAAAACCGATCATCACGCTCATCCCGGTTTCAATCTGATCCGAAATGCAGTAGTGGTAGGCCAGATCATTTACAGGATCGTGCAGGGAAACGGGTGTTGTACCCGAATTGGCAATGATCCCGTTTTTGGAAACCACCACCTGCAGGTCACCGATTTCGCCGTAAAGGCTGTCGTGCGCGTCGGAAAACTCTGCCAGCTGGGCCGGCGAAATCAGTGAACGGACGGTTCCGTCCTGCCCGGCATCAACAACGATGGTTTTGAGTCCGCCTTTATATTTCCAGCAGGCATTCAGCCGCTGCCCTTCCGGCAGAACCGCCGCAGCCAGCAGTCCGGCCGTCGTTGCGCGCCCCAGAATATGCGCCGCAGCCGGGTCGCAGTTATGCCGGACAATCGATTCATTTACCGCCTGTGTTGTGACGGCATAGGTGAAAGCAATGTCGAGCCCCTTGAAATGGCCTTTATAAAGAAAATCGTTCATAAGCGTGATTCGTGATTCGTGATTCGTGATTCGTGATTCGTGATTCGTGAACCTATTTGCGCTGAATCATCCTGTCCAACCTTATTCTGCCAAAACTATTCAGAACGGAGCCGGGCAAGCCAGCTTCAGTCGCTCCCCGGTTATCGGGTGTTTTAAATCCAGCGTTTCAGCGTGCAGCATCAGCCGTTCGCCGGGAATACCGTAAATCGGGTCGCCGATGATGGGGTGGCCGATCGACTGCATGTGTACGCGCAATTGATGGGAGCGGCCGGTTTCGGGAAAAAGGGCTAATCGGGTGCTGTTTTCCCCGCGCTCAATTACCGCCCAATTTGTGACCGCTTTTTTGCCGCGAACACAATCGACGATATGTTTCGGCGGCAGCCGCTGTTCCATATCTTTGCGCATCGGGAAAACAACCGTCCCGGAATCGGCCTCAATAATCCCTTCAACCAGCGCGATGTAGATTTTCGAAACCGCCCGCTGTTCAAACTGGAGGGAGAGGTTGCGCTGTACTTCGGGCGACCGGGCGAAAAGCACCAATCCCGATGTATCCATATCCAGCCGGTGCACCATCAGCACATCGGCAACTTCCGCCTGCAAACGGCTCAAACAGCAATCCTGCTTATCCGCCCCCCGCCCCGGAACCGTCAGCAGCCCCGTCGGCTTATTCACCGCAATCAGCGCGTCGTCAAAATAAAAAATTTCAGTCATTTCCTTTTTTCCTCATAGAACCGCAGCTCTCTTTTATATCCCCTGCCGACATTCTGCCGGGTTTTTATGAAAGGAATCTGGAGGGCGACGCTTTGTCGGAGCCATT
>QKFE01000127.1 GCA_003252225.1 Kiritimatiellales bacterium
CAGCCGGATATCGGTTTTCCCGCGTTCCGGCAGCGCCACCATTTTGATGCGGGCATTTGCAGTTGATGCAATAGCAATCGCCGTAGCCAGCATTCCAATCCTAATTCTGAATTCTAAATTCTTCATTTATTTACCCTCCTGATTTTCACCGTGGTAGGTGGTCAGTTTATAGGTGAAGGTTTTCTTTGATTCGGGCGGCAGTTCGAGGGTGAATTGCACCGTATCCAGATCATACTTTTCGTACTGACCATAATCGCCGGCCTTTTCCAGTTTCCAGTAACGCGAAATAAAATTGCGTTTGATTTCAATTTTAACCGGAACCGGGCGGGTGTTGCGGACTTCCACTTCAACGTCGCGGATTTCATCCCAGCCGGAAATATTTCCTTTGTGCGCGAATTTATAATTGTCGGTCGCAAACTTCATCAGTTTGGCTTCGACGATCACATTTTCGACCGAACCGAGATCCAGCTCCACCTCTTCGCCAACCGGGATATACTTAAAGTCCGACTGCCCTTCAAACGACAGGTGCGCATCTTCGCCCGTGCTGCGATAAACCCGCATTTCACCGCCCGGAATCGGCGTGTCGCCCAGCTCGTGTTCCTCGTCGTTTTTAAAGCTCAGGAAACGGCGGACGCTTTCGCCGTAGCGTTCCTCTTCAAATTTATAAAGGTTCACCACCGGGATTTCGTCCGTATCAAAACTCGGCAGTCTTTTCGCCCAGCCGTTCGGAATCGTTTCTGTCCCTTCAATCGTATAGAGGAAATATTCACTCAATCCCTCTTTCACGATCTCTTTTTCTTCCATGGGCAGAGCGGCTCCGAACACCGCGGGTGCGGCGTCCATCAGCATCATCTCTTTTTTTGCTAGTTTCATGCGGCGGCCACCTTTGGATGGTTCCCCCAAGAAGAAGTCAAATTCAGGGCAATTGTATGGATATTCCTGCCGCGCCAGTTCAGCGATTTCATCAATCAGATTGACTTTGCCGACGATGAGTCGGGTTTGCGCATTTTCATAATCTTCGCCGCTGTTGTTTGAAACCATGACATAACCCTGCAATCGGAGCTTGGTTTCATCGGGCGTCAGTGTGCCCATATAAAAGGCGCGCCACGAAAGGCCGCTGGTCAGGTAACTGATTTCGACCGGCGATTTTCCGCTGATCCGGCTTTGCACATTCCACAGCCCGAGATTGCGGACACGCGGCGGATAAACCAGATCCATCACATCGATTTTATCCGCATTCGCCTTCGGCATCATTTCAAGGCTGGTCGGATCGATCAGCGTATTTTCCCACGAAAACTGCAACCGGTTCATGCCTTCTTTTAAAGTCAGTGCACGCTGTTCGCGCACCAGCGTCATATCGGCGGAGTTGTAAATCGTCAACTGCACCGTATCGCGCGTCGGAATCGTCGTCAGATCCACTTTTGCCAGCGCCGTTCCGCACACCGCGGCCGCCGCCATCGTTATTCCTATCTTCCTCATTCCGGCCTCCTTCCGTTCAGCCTGTGCAGGCAGGATGCCTGCGGTACGTATTCCTGTCTTGTTCAAATTCATTAACGTAGACGCGACGCCCCCGTCGCGTTTTGCACCTGCGGAACCCGTGGCTGAAATGGCGCGACGAGGGCGTCGCGTCTACATTATTGCGCCTGCGTTCCATGTTTCACCCTCAGTTCATATTCAATCGTTCGCTTGCTCTGCGGTTCAACCGTTCCTTCAATCGATGCCTCTTTTTTTACGCTATACGTCTGCCGCGCGTAAGGGGTTTGTATTTTTTTAGGAAATTTTCATGGAAGAGCATAGGTGTTTTTCGGAGGTTTGAAAATGTCTCTAATTGAGTAAATCGACGGGGCTCAGCGATTGAGTGCCTATTAACCACAAAATGCACAAGAATCACAAAAATGACTTTGTTTAGTGGGATTGTGAATGCTGAGTATTTTGTGGTTTTCTTAGAAATGGAAAAGTGCGAATTCCCGCTTTTAAACGGGGGGTGTTTGGCGAATAATACGGCCTCTTTTCAACCAACAGAGGTGCAACTATGCTGGATATTCGTTTTATTCGTGAAAATACCGAAGCCGTGAAAACGGCGATGAAAAACCGTAAAGCGGAGGTCGATATCGATGCCGTAATTGCGCTGGATAACCGCCGCCGCGAAATTGTGGCCGAAGCCGAAGAGTTGAAAGCGGAACGTAACCGGATTTCGAAAAATATCGGTCAGATGATCAAAGAGGGGAAAAACCCCGAAGAGGTCAAAACACAGGTCCGTGAAATGGGCGATAAGATTTCGGCGTTCGATGAAGAACAGCGCGAAGTTGAAGCCAAGCTGAAAGACGGCCTGCTTTATATTCCGAATATGCCCTCGGCCACCACCCCGGTCGGACAGTCCGAAGCCGATAATCCGATCGTTCGCAGTTGGGGTGAAAAGAAGCGTTTTGATTTTGAACCGAAACCGCACTGGGATCTCGGAGCAGAATTGGGTCTGTTTGATTTGGAGCGCGGGGCAAAACTCTCCGGTTCCGGATTCCCGCTGTTTATCGGAAAAGGGGCCAAACTGGAACGGGCGCTGATTCAGTTTATGCTGGATCTGCACACCGAAGAGCACGGCTATACGGAAATCGCGCCGCCGTTTATGTGCAATGCGCAGACGATGACCGGAACCGGACAGCTGCCGAAGTTTGCCGAAGATATGTACTGCGTTCCGCTCGACGGACTTTACCCGATTCCGACCGCCGAAGTGCCGGTAACCAATATGTATGCGCAGGAGATTCTGGATCGGGAGCTTCCGATTCTGCACACGGCGTACACCCCCTGTTTCCGCCGTGAAGCCGGTTCGGCCGGTAAAGATACGCGCGGCCTTTTGCGGGTGCATCAGTTTGATAAAGTGGAGCTGGTTAAATTCACCACCCCCGAAACCTCCGAAGCCGAGCACGAAAAACTGACCGCCGACGCCGAAAAAGTTTTGCAGAAACTCGGGCTGCATTACCGCGTGATTGAGCTTTGCACTGCCGATCTCGGGTTCAGCGCTTCCAAATGTTACGACATTGAGCTGTGGGCACCGGCGCAGGATAAATGGCTGGAGGTTTCCTCCTGCTCCAACTTTAAGGATTATCAGGCCCGCCGCGCCAATATCCGCTATCGCAACGAAGAGGGAAAACCCGCCTTTGTGCATACGCTGAACGGTTCCGGCGTCGCGCTTCCGCGCCTCGTGATCGCGATTATGGAAAACAACCAGAATGCCGACGGTTCCATCGATATTCCGGAAGCACTTCAGCCCTATATGGGCGGATTGCAGAAGCTGGAAAAGTGACCGGATTGACGTGAGGCGCAAGGCGCGGTCCGTGAAATGAGGGGGATTTCTTCCGGTTTCCGGCTGGGTGGATTTTGGTTCCCCCCGGCCCCCCTCCCCCTTAAAAAATCGGTTGTAAAGCGTACATTTCCCAACCTCCGGCAGTTTATTCTGTTCATCGGGTGCGGCGGATTTTATCGTGTTGTTTTTCCGATTGATTGGAGGGTTTTTCCGTGAGTTCAGTGCCGTTTTGCCATCTGCATTTTCATACCTGCTACAGCCTGCTCGACAGCGCGGTGAAGGTGAAAGACGCCGTGAAAACGGCGAAAGAGCTGGGGATGGAATACCTTGCGATGACGGATCACGGGGTGCTGTACGGCGCGGTGGAATTCTATAAGGCGTGCTATGCCGGGGGCATTAAACCGATTATCGGCTGCGAGGTGTATCTGGCGCGCAACGGCGTCGAGGAGAAGAGTTCCCAGCGCAATAACATGCACCTGGTTTTGCTGGCCGAAACGCAGGAGGGGTATGAAAATCTGGTTCGGCTGGTTTCGACAGCGCATACCGATGAGCGGTGCATGTATTACAAACCGCGTATCGACAAGGAGCTACTGCGGAAATACAGCAAGGGACTGATCGGACTGGCGGCCTGTCTGCGCGGCGAAGTGACGGAAGCGTGCATGCTGGGCGAGCTCGACCGGGCCGAAGCGCTGGCGCGGGAATATGCCGATATTCTGGGCCCGGATAATTTTTTCCTCGAACTGCAGGATCACGGAATTGAAGACCAGAAAAAGGCCAATCCGAACATCGTTGAAATCGCGAAGCGCACCGGATTGCCGCTGGTTGCGACGAATGACGTGCATTATATCCGTAAAGAGCACGCCGAAGCGCACGATGTTCTGATCTGCCTGCAGCGCGGTGATCTGGTGGCCGACCCGAACCGCCACCGGTATGAGGGCGACCAGTTTTACATGAAAAGCGGCGCGGAGATGGCCGCCCTTTTTCCGGATCATCCGGAGGCGATTTCGAATACGGTTGAAATCGCCAAACGCTGCAACGTCGAATTCTTTTTCCCGGACAAAGCGGAGGATCTGCACTTCCCCGAATTCCCGCTGCCGGAGGGCTTTGAAAAGGGGCTCGATTATCTGGTTCATCTCGGCAAAGAGGGGCTGAAAAAGCTGTACGAAATCGACGATCTGGATAACCCGAAAAACCAGCGCGAATCCGAAATTAAAGAGCGTTTTTACTACGAAGTCAGCGTCATCGTTAAAACCAACTACATCAACTATTTCCTCGTGGTGGCGGACTTTATCCAGTGGGCGCGGCGGCAGGGTATTCCGGTCGGTCCGGGGCGCGGATCGGGCGCGGGTTCGCTGCTGGCCTACTCGCTGGAAATCACGACCGTCGATCCGCTGAAATACAGCCTTATTTTTGAACGCTTCCTCAATCCGGACCGTGTTTCGCCGCCGGACTTTGACATCGATTTCTGCCCGACCAAACGGCAGCGGGTGATTCAGTATGTGCGCGATAAATACGGCGAAGACTGCGTCGCCCAGATTATCACCTTCGGAACGCTCGGCGCCAAAACGCTGATGCGCGACCTCGGCCGCGTACTCGAAATCCCCCTGCCCTACTGCGACCGGCTGGCCAAAATGATCCCCGAAACGCCGGGTACTACGCTCGAAAAAGCGCTGGCCGAAAGCCCCGAATTCAAACAGGCCGTCGAAACCGAGCCGGATGCGAAGCGGATCATGAAATATGCCCGCCTGCTCGAAGGCCTTCCGCGCCACACCGGGATGCACGCCGCCGGGGTGGTGATCGGCGAAAAACCGCTGATTGAAATCATCCCGCTGACGGTCGAGCCGAAGGAAAAGTTGACGGTCGTCCAGTTTGAAAAAGGCCCAACCGAAGAGATCGGCCTGTTGAAAATGGACTTTCTCGGGCTGAAAAACCTGACGATTATTTATGAAGCCTGCGCGCTGATTAAGCGGAATCACGGCATTGACCTCGATCCGGAGAAATTGCCGATCGACGACAAGGCGACCTTCGAACTGCTGGCCCGCGGCGATACCGTCGGCGTCTTCCAGTTGGAATCGGGCGGTATGCGCGACACGCTGCGGCAGGTGGGCCCGGACTGTATCGAAGACATCATCGCCATTCTCGCCCTTTACCGCCCGGGGCCGATGCAGTTTATCCCGCTGTTCACCAAACGCAAACACGGGCAGGAAGCGGTGACCTACGACCACCCGCTGCTTGAGCCGATTCTGAAAGAGACCAACGGAATTATCGTCTATCAGGAGCAGATCCAGCAGGCGGCGCAGAAACTCGCCGGCTTTTCGCTCGGACAGGGGGATATTCTGCGCCGCGCGATGGGTAAAAAGAAACCCGAAGTGATGGCCGCCCAGCGCGAGAAGTTTGTCGAAGGCTGCAAAAATACCAACAACATCGACGCCAAACTGGCGGGTGTTATTTTTGACAACATTGAAAAATTCGCGCAGTACGGTTTCAATAAATCGCACTCCACCGCCTACGGATTCGTGACCTATCAGACGGCCTGGCTGAAAGCGCACTACCCCGCCGAATTCATGGCCGCCCTGCTCTCCGGCGAAATGGGCAACTCCGATAAACTGACCGGTTTCATTTCGGAAGCCAAAGAGGTGGGTATCGATGTTTTGCCGCCCTGTGTAAATGAATCCATCGGCCGGTTTAATGCGGTGCCCGATGGTTCCGGTATCCGCTTCGGAATGGCCGCCATTAAAGGCGTCGGCGAAGGCGTGGTTGACGAGATTGTGAAAGAACGCGATGAAAACGGCCCCTATGAAGGCCTGATGGATTTCTGCTCACGTATTACTTCCGCCAATAAAAAGGTGATCGAAAGTCTGATCCGTTCCGGCGCGTTCGATTTTACCGGCGTTCACCGCGCGCGCCTGTTCAACGGAATCGACACCGCCATCGGCCGCGCCGCCGAAACCCTGAAAGACAAAGCCTCCGGACAGGTTTCGATGTTTGACCTGCTGGGCGGCGGCGATGACACGGTCAAAAGCTCCGATGAAGAGCTGCCCGATGTCAAACCGTGGAGTGAATCGGATATGCTGGCCGCCGAAAAAGAACTTATCGGTTTCTTTATTTCCGGCCACCCGCTTTTACGCCACGAATGGGTGCTCGACCGGTTTGCGCTCAAACGAATGAAAGACATCGGCAAACTGGCCGCAGGCGAACGCACCCGTATCGGCGGAATGGTCACGGAGACGCGGAAGCTCTTCACCAAAAAAGACCAGAAACCGATGGCCACCTTCAGAATCGAAGGGCTCGAAGGCTCCGTTCCCGCCATTATTTTTCCCGGCCCGTTTGAAGAATACGGCCAGCTGCTCGCCGACGATGCCACGCTGATGTTCGGCGGAATTATGATGGAGGAAGAAAGCGGCGACCCCAAATTTCAGGTGATGGAAATTTTTCCGCTCGAACAGGCCTCCTCCGTTTTCTGCGACCGCGTCAGTATTCATCTGCCCGAAATGGGCGTGAATGAACAGGTGATGCAAACGCTCAAAGAAACCGTGCAGGAATACCGCGGAATGACCCCGCTCAACCTCTGCATCGAATTTGTCGACGGCCCCAAAGTATTCCTCAACACCGACCACGAATATAAAGTCCGCCCCTGCGCCGAACTCGAACATAAAATCGAAGAGACCATCGGCGAAGGTCTCGTTTTCATCGCCGCCAAATCCGACCCCCTGAAAAATCCGCCGAAACCACGGACGTTTGAGAAGAGAAGGCAATAGGCAATAGATAGTTGAACAGATTGCGAGGAACTGAAAGAGTGCTCACTAATTGCCTAGTCCCTAATTCCTAAAAATATAAATGAAACACCGCCCGAAACATCTTTTTGAATATGGCCTGCTGGTGGCGGCGGGAAGTCTGATCCGCGCGCTGCCGCTGCGTGTTGCGCTGTTAAACGGATGGCTGGTGGCGGCGGGTATGCACTATATCGGCGGGTTTCGGCGCAAAGAAGCGATCCGCAGATTGGGCGAAGTTTTCGGCGACCGCTTTTCTGAAAAAGAGAAAAAACGGATCGCGTGGATTTCCTGGCGCAATCTCTGTTTCAACGCGGTTGAGGCGATTCGCTTTTCAAAACTCACCATAGACGATATCCGGAAACAACCTCTTTCCAAAGAGGGTCCGCGTCTGCTCGCAGCACTTGAGAAAGAAAAACACGGTTATATTTTCGCCACCATCCACATGGGCAACTGGGATATGGCCGGCGTCACGGCCGACTTAATGGGGCTCCCGATTTTTTCCATCGCGCGTCGTCAGAAAAACCCGTTAACCGACGCCTATCTCAACAAGGCCCGAAATGCCTTTAACATGGAAGTCATCCTGAATGACTCGAAGGTTTTAAAGGGGGTCATCCGCCGGATCAAAGACGGCAAGGTTTTGGCCATTCTGCCGGACGTGCGCAACCGTACCGAAGCGATGCAGATTGATTTTCTGAACGGTAAAGCGAATCTCGGGGCCGGCGTCGCCCTCTTTGCCCGGCAATGCAACTGCCCGATTTACCCCGCCGTCGTCCGCCGCATCGGCTGGACAAAACACGAGGCAACTGTTTTCGATCCGATTTATCCCGACGATTCCCTCGATAAAAACGAAGACTGGGAACGCATCATGAAACAGATGATGGATCTCTTTACCGCCGAAATTTCAAAAACACCCGAACAGTATTTTTGGTACAACAAGCGCTGGGTGCTCGATCCGATTTAACGCTTCCCGATTTAACCCCTGCCGCAAAACGATCTTTCATAAACTGGAGGGCGACGCTTCGTCGGAGCCATTCCCGGCGGGTCGTTGGCTCGAACAGAGCCTCGCCCTCCAATAGAAACATATGCCTCGAACAACCTTTCGGCTACTCCACGAGATAATGCAGCTGTATAAACAAAAAGGCCGGCCTTCAAAATGAAGACCGACCTTTGTTTGGAGTGAATAGGTTTTAGTTCTGAAGCGTGGGCTCAACCTTGAAGAAGAGGCTGTCTTTATCGCCGCCCCAGACCTGTTTTTCCGCTTCATTGAAACCGGAAAGAACCGACGGATAATTTGTTTCGCCCATCCAGGTTGAATTCCAGACTCCGGAAAGGATGTTCGTGGTCCATTCAACCTTATACACAATGCCCGGATGGTCATGCGCCATTACCGGATGATACAGGCTCACCACATCGTTGCTGTGATATGTCAGCCCGACACCTCCGGCAAGGACCGCAGCGTTGGTTGAATCGCCGCCCATCGCGAATTCATACAGGTCGGACTGGCCGTCGCCATCGCTGTCCGTACCGGCAAGCCCGGAGAGACTGGCGCGGTAAACAAAATCGGACCAGGCGGTATGCGATGCACCCAGCCCTTTGAATCCGAATCGATCCAGTTTACGGGCGGACACCAGCGCATTCCAATCGGCCTGACCTCCGCCAAAACCGCCATAGATGGTTTCTGCGGCATACAGGTTCACATGTGTGACGCCGGTTGCGGTGTAGTCAATGATCGGAACGAGTGCACTGCTGTCGAGGTTGTACAGCTTGCAGATCATCGTCCAGTCGCTTTCCGTTTCCCCGCGCAGCAAGGTGGCAACGAGCCGCAACAGGGCGCTATTGGTGTCGCCGCCGGCAATATTCAGCCCGACATCCGCAGCGGTGACGGTCGGCGATGATTTTCCGATGGTTGCGAACCAGCCGGTTGTTTCCAGCTCAATATTAAAGCTGGCGTCCCCATTACGGCGCAAGGAGGCTTTCAGCTTTTCAGCCGCGAAAGAAGGCGCTCCATAGAAACCGACATTCATGATCGGCTTGCCCGCCGTTGTGGTGGCAACATCGAACGAGAAGTCCATCGAAACTTCGAAGGCATCCTGCGATGCAGGGAATCCTCTGCCGATAAAGGCGTTGTTTCCATATCCATCGTCCAGCAGCGCCCATCCGGTTCCGGCGGCATCGGCCACCTGCGGATTTTTCTGGCAGCTCCAGTCGGCGAATGCACTGAGTGCGCCGTTGGTGTAGCCTTCGGCATCGATGAAGTCGATCTCATAGTCCGCATCCGGCGTGGTTCCGGCGGTTTCCACAACAATCGTCAACTGGGCGGAATCCGTCAGTCCTTCTGCATCGCGCACCTGCACCGTGAAGGCGTTGCTGCCGCGGTCGAAATATTCCGGCTTGCCCGACAGCGCACCGTCCACCCCGACCTGCAACCAGTCCGGCCCGGCGGATTTGGAATAGGTCAGCGTATCGCCCGGATTACGGTCGGTCGCGGTTCCGGCGATGGTCGTGGAATAAGCCATGTTTACCGCGGCATTACCGCGAGTCATGCTATCTGAAGTAAACTTCGGCGCCACATTTCCAACCGGCACGTCATAGGGCTGCACCAGTACCAGCATGGAATTGCTGATCACGGAACCGCCGAAGGATGCCGCCAGCTGCAGTTCGTAAAGCCCCGCTTCGCCGGAGATCGTTACCGTTGTATCTTCGCTGGAAGCATCGGCAAAGACGACGGAGCCCGGAGCCTGCACAGCACTCCACTGAACGGTGTAGGATTCATCGACAAATACGGAACCATCGAGCACAATCACAACCGAGTTGGTGTTTTCCGGATACATCACCGTCTGGCTCGGTCCCGCATCCACACGTTTGAGGCCGCGGAAGCTGAACGTATCCAACCGGCGCGCGGAAACGATTGCATTCGCATCCGACTGCCCTTCGCCGAAACCGGCATAGAGCGAGGTTGCATTGAACAG
>QKFE01000277.1 GCA_003252225.1 Kiritimatiellales bacterium
AAGACAAAGCTCAGCTCCTGACTTAACCGGCAGGCCGATTTGAAATTGATAGTGTCTTCCTCTTCCAACGTTAAATCGTGATGCGTGTCTTCGAGCACCCGCGAAAACTCTTCCACGATCATCTGCTCAATTTCATTCATCTGTTTTTTGACATAGGCTTTTTTCACCTTCTTACGGAAGGCTGCCCGTACATTCGCGCGAAATCCGACCGGTGACGACGCGCGCTCATCGGGCTGTTCGGCCAGATTTTTCAAAACCGCCCCTATTACCGAATAATCGTTTGTTCCCGGCGCAAGAAATCGGTCTTTGTAGTAGCAGTAGGCAATCCGATAGAGGCTGTTTGCCAGACGAACACTTGTTCCGCCGACTCCACCCGGCTCATGCTGCCCTTCTCGAATGAACTCAAGATAGTCGATGACACTCGGCGCATACGGAGTCACCGTAAACGCACTCGCAATATATAAGCCGCCGTGATCATCCGATCCGCCGGTCAGTGTTTTATTCCACGGCTCAAGACCGGTCGGTTTCAGATCATGCCGATCCGCCATGGCATTAATTATTTCCGGCGACAAACTCTTGAATATAGCGTTCCCCATTTCGCAGGCACGCGGAACACGGGATCCGTTAATCCCCTCAAACCGGTTGAACATCAGAATCAGTTTTTCAAACAGCTCGATCGTCAGCTTATCATTGATACGAAACAGCGGGTGCGCAATGGTGTGGATCACCCGGTTTTGATTCATGTACTGATGCAGGTCATAAATGTTTTCGCGAAGGCGCTGCATTTCAAAAAACTGCCTCTCCGTAATGCCCGACACCAGACAGTGAATCTTACAGCCGTTTTCAGGGAAGTACGTGGTCAGCTCGCTCGAAATAAAGCTGCCCGGCAGATGGGCAACATCCCGCGCCCCGCAAATACAGTTATGATCCGAAATGGTAACGTAGTCCATTCCCGCCGCCTTGCAGGCGTTGTATACATCCAACGGTTCCATGAAACTTTCCGGCGCGCCGATACGGCGCAAAAACCATTCGCTGGGACGATTGGAGTATTTGCTGTGAACATGCAGATCTGCTTTTGAAATTCCCGTGTTCTTTTTCATGCGGGAAAATTCGCCCCGCTCCGTTACCAACCGATGTGGGAAAGATTAGGAGTCCATAAAATTATTGCGGGTCACTTCTACTTAAAGACCGAATCAAAACCCATGGCCGATTCTGCGGCAAATTCGGGAACGGCTTTTTTACTGAACCGTTTAATCAGCGGGTAAATGGCCGAAAGAACATTCAGTGTGATCACACGGTCGAACAGGCGGTAACCGTGTTCGCCGCGAAACATGATGCCGAGCATCTGCCTTAAATGCGCGCGGCGCAGACGGACGCGGGAAAAGTCAAGCATGACGGTGTAGCGCGGTTCGGCATATTTTGCTTCGTATTCCGCTTTCAGCCTTTCAAGCCGTTCGATGATTTCTTCGTTGAATTCACCGAAATAGTATTCGCGAACCGCGGCAATGATTTTGAACGTATCGTACTGAAACTGGAGATCCGCTTCGGGCAGGCCCATATGTTTTGCCAGCTCTTTCATCCGGCTGATTTTTTCGAGCGCGGCGTACCCCTGCTTAATAACCCGGTCACCGTCCGAAACATAGCAGCGCATAAATTTGCGCATAAAATGGTTCACAACAATATGCCGCCAATAAACGGTGACCAATGGCGGAACGCGCAGACGGCGGAAGTAGATGCGGCGGGTTGCGAAATCGTCGATGTAAAGAAGCTCCTTGATCACTTCATCGGAGAGTCTCAATAATTCCTGCAACGGCCGCCAATGGGGGCCTGAAAAATGTTCCCGGTAGTATTCCTGTATCGCCTGATCGGCGGTGATTCCATCGCGGAAAAGCCTGACGGATACAAACGCATTGATCTCATTCCAGACCGCATCGTCATCCAGCCAGGTTAGCCGCCGGAAACCGCCCCACCCGCCGGTTTGGCACCAGACTGACATGCCGACAACGTTTCTTTGCCCAACCAGTTTGTTCCGGATTTTTTCATAGTCCCAGCCGATGAAGGATGGATATTCACCAAATCCCTCATATTCCCTGCGCGCCTGAAATTCGATCAGCTTGCGGTGACCGCCGCGGAAAAACAGCCGGTTAAGCGGCAGGAAGCGGAAAAAGTCAGACTGACCATATTTCATTGAAATAATCAGGTGCTTATTTTCAAGTCCGCTGAAAACCTGATCGAACGTATCCGGATTCCAAATGATGTCCCCCACCCGGCCGACGCCCACACTCCAGGTGCGGAAAATCAGTTGCCGGTCGAATGCTTCAAAAACAGGCAGCAAGGCTTTGATCATTTTACGGGTTTGCTTCGGGGACTGAAGAATAAGCCGTGAATGAAAATCGCCTTCAACATCAAGCCCGTCGGCCTCGCCAATGCGTACAATCAATCCCGCAACCTGCGTGAAATCGGCAAACAGCTGCCGACAGCATTCAACCGCAAACTGACGGTATCCTTCATCATTGTGATTGATGCTTTTGTCGATGGCCTCATTGAAGAACAGCAGGTCCGTGGTGATAAAAGGGCGGAGCTCAAATTGCAGGGCAATTTCAAAAAGCGTCGAAAACAGCGTCCGAT
>QKFE01000370.1 GCA_003252225.1 Kiritimatiellales bacterium
GTTCGTCAGGCCAGTGCTTTGCCTGCATCTTCCTTCCCACGCAACCTCGCGATTACGCAGTTGATGTTCAGCTAACGCTTCCCCCTGTCGGGCGCGTAAGGGACTTTCACCCTCAAGTGGATGCGCCCTGCCGGGCGCACCAAAAAAAAACGCGGCCCGAAGACCGCGCTGTTAAAGGGAGTTCAATCCGGTTATTTCATCGACGAATAACGCAGGTTGTCGATGCAGGAGAGTCCGATGGTGTCTTTATCGGAATAAAACCCGACGTTTGCGCGGGGCAGATTCCAGACGGATTCGGTCAGCTTGGTTTTATTGGTATCGGTGAATTTCAGGCTGACGATGGTATTGCCGTCTTTGTCTTTGATTTCGGCATAGGCCTGAAACGAATCCGGCAGCGAAAGCTTGCGGATCGATAGCGAGAACGAAAACCAGTCCGAAATCTTTACATCCGCGCCCATTGGAAGCTCAACAATTTCGTCGGAAAGCATATTCATGGAAAGCTCATCCGGCATCGCCCCTTTCAGCAGCCAGCCGCCGTCCGGTTTCGCAACCAAAGAGACGGCCCACCGGGATTGGTCGCTCAACAGGGCATTACCGATCAGCACGGTCATCACCGGGCGTTCTTTGGTCGGCTTTTCATCCGTGATACCGACTTTAAAATCGAAGTCGACCATCAGCGTCGAACCCGGAAGCCAGCGAACCGGTTCGCCGGCCACACAGCGCAGCGGCTGGGGATTCGATTGAATCACAAGCCCTTTGTCTGCGTCCGTGTCGGAAACTCCGACGCCGTTTAATACGGAAAAGGCCGATGAATCTTTTACCTTGTTATAGACGTTCCATCCCCCCTGCCCGTCGATTTCGCCTTCGTTCAGATCATCAAAATTAATTGTAATTTCATCCGCAGAAAATGCCGTTACCGCTGCAATTCCCATCGTCAGGATCAGCCCAAAAAACCTATTCATCATGCAACTTCCTTTCGTTCGCCTTATTGCCTGACACTCCGAAACTGCTGAAAACGTAACACACTCCCCGATCTTTGCCTACTGTTTAAAGCAACGTGAATACGCCTCCGCTCACCTCTCATGCGCTCATCGTAGATTTCCGGCTTCCGGGGCTCCTCTTAAATGCATTGATTTGCGGGCGAGGGATCAAAATCCCTGTGGCCCAAGGTATTTTTTCCGGGCAGAACCCCAGGATCAGAGCCTTTTTCAAGGGGCTGGCCCGATCCCGGGGCACAGTGCGTCGGCAGATCCATTAAACGCCTTTTGACCGTGCGGAGCTTGTTGGCACCGATAATCGCCATCAGCTCCTCGTCTTCCAGACGCTTCAGGGAAGGGCCGTCCCCGTGAAGTGAGTCCATCAGAACCAGCACATCCGAGCGCACTTTGAGAGGATCAATCACTTCGCTCAGAACCGGGCCGAGTGTATCAAATAAATGCAACCATAGAGGATCATTTTGGTAAGGCTACGGATTCCCGCCCCCCGCCCCGCGGGCCATCTGTGGCGATAGAATGCGTATCGCTTAATAGACGTAATCGCTGCCGCCGATAAATTCGCGGAAAAGCGATTTTGAAGGGATGCAGGATGCGTCGATGTCTGTGCGCATCGGCTCAAGGAACTGCATAACGCGCCGGGCGCGCAGAAAAGCGTCCTGCCGTTTCAGATCATTCCGGTAGGTTTCGATGGCTTCCGGAAAATGGTGAAACAGCATCTGTTTCAAAATAGGGAATTCGTAGGGCATCGCGCTGTTGACCACGAAATCGACATTGCCGATGAACGGAATAATGTATTGCAGCTCGCTTTTGCGGACATAGTGCCAGTGGGTCAGCGTATCCATTACGGAATGGTTTCGGCTCCAGCTGTCGCGGATCATACGGCGCATCAGCCGGTGATCCGTCCATCGCATAAATTCATCCTTGCCCTTTTTCAACTGACCAAGTGTTTCGATATAGAGGCGGAATTTATGCGTATCGGGCACACTCTTCGTCATGTCCGAATAGAGGCCGTGCAGGCAGTCCATCAGCAGAATTTCATCATCGGCCAGCTGCATTTCGTGAACACCCAGCGTCCGTTTACCGGCATGAAAATCATAGTGCGGCGTTTTAACGGATCTGCCGGCAAGCAGCAGTTCGAGGTGTTCGTTGATCAGTTCAATGTCCAACGCCTGCGGGGTTTCATAATCGTAATCACCGAATTCATCCATCGGATGCTCTTCAAGGTTGAAAAAATAGTTGTCGACGTGAAAGGCTTTCAGTTTTTTCCCGTGCGTTGAAAGCTCCTCTTCCATTTTTATGGTGGTGGTTGTTTTCCCTGACGAGGACGGTCCCGCCACAATAACAAGCCGGACGCCGTCGCCATGTTCGAGCACCCGTTTACCTGCCGCGCGGCATTCGTTGGCATAACGGGCTTCACAGGCCATCACTAGATCGGGATAGTTCCCCTCTTCAATAATCCGGTTGATGCCTTCGATGGATTCACAGCCGTTTTCCATGTTCCAGCGGAGCACTTCATAAATCAGCTTATAAGGAATGTTGTCGGTTGCTTCGACCGCGCCGCGTTTGGCTTCGCGGATTTCGGTTCGTTTCTGCCGATAAATAATATAAGCGCGGGCGGTTTTGATATGCCCG
>QKFE01000026.1 GCA_003252225.1 Kiritimatiellales bacterium
AATATCGGGATTTCTTTAACCACAAAAAACACAAGAAGCCACAAAACAGACGGTGCTGTTTTTGTGAATTTTCGCGCTTTTCGTGGCCATTCATGAAGCCCCATGAATTCACACTATTTAATTGCCCGAGCAATAGGGTTATTTCCTGCTCCACACTCACAGCGACACAGACTCCACTTTCGCGTTTTGGCGGCGGATCCAGGGGTGTTCGTTGAGGTCAGAATAGTCGGCGTTCCAAACAAGCAGGGTTGTTTTCGGCGCGGGATCGAGCAGCGTAAAATCGATGGAGGTTGCGCCGATTGCGTCGTCGGACAGAATCCAGACATTGAGTGTTTCGGTGGAATAGCGGGCGTTCCGGATCAAGGGCGACCAGTTGAATGCTTTCGGGCCGTATTCCTGCACCCGGTTCGCGGGCATTCCCAGCTTCAGCACGCGCCCGATTAACACGAACTGGTTCGCCTGCTTTTTCTCCATCATCACGCCCGCGCCCATCAGCGGGTAGGCATCGCCGGGTTTCCATTCGGTACCGTTTTGGCCGGGCATCATCGTGAGCACTTCAACCAGTAAATCCGGGCGATTGAAAACGACACGGAAAATATCCTGTGCAAACTGCGCGCGGACAAACTCGCCGGGGGTGTTGACGAGCAGAATCCGGCCGCTGTTTTCAATTTGAGTTTTGACGGGTTCAACCTGTCGGATCATTTCACGAACGGAACCGGGTTGATGCGCCAGTTCAGCGTGGCGGCGGTGCAGGTTGATTGAATGAAAAAAAACATAGCCCGAAAACAGACCGCAGAGAATCCAGTAGAAAAACGTAGACGCGATGCCTCCGCCGCGCTGTTCACCATTGCTCGATAACGCGACGCGGGCATCGCGTCTACGTTGCAGCAAAAGCCCCAACAAACCGACGAAGGCGAATGAGGGCAGATAGAGATACCGCTCGCTCAAATAGACAAAACTGGTCGGCAGCCACGTCAAAAAACCGAACAGACAAAGGAGCCAAAATCGGCGGTCTTTCCGCAGCAGCCAGCTGGAAACAAAAAACAGCGCGATTCCGACATAAAGAAACACCGGGCGATGCAGCAGGTTGACCGTTTCGGCATCGGCGAACGGCACGGTAATTTCGGCGGCGAGCAAATTCCCGGTATAACTCTTCAGCTGGAGCAAAAGATGCGGCAGAAATTCGGCACTGAGCGGCGAAATTAAATAGGGCGTTACAAAATCACTGCCCTGCCCGTCCAGCGCCAGTTTTTTGAGCAACAGAATTCCGACCGCACAGATGCCGTACATCCCGAAAAGCCGCCAATCGGTTTTGCGCGAACCGACCCAGCGGTCGTATGCCCAGAAAACCGCCGGAGCAACAATGACCAGTTCTTTGGTCAGAAAACCGAGCACAAAAAACAGCAGCGCCCATTTTCTCCGGCCGTAAATATGAAGGGAAAAAGCGGCGAAAAAACCAAGCGCGGCGAGCGAATCGGTTCGACCGGCAATATACCAGATCGATTCGGCGTGCGCCGCCAGCCCGGCAAAAAGGGCGGCAGATAAAACAGCGGGCAAACCGGGTATCAGCCTGTGCAAAATCCAGCCGACCAGCAGGCAGCAAAACAGATGGATTGCGACGTTGGTCAGCGTTAAGCCGAATTCATACTTATCGCCCCACACGGCCCAATCGGCGGCATACGACAGAACGACCGTCGGGCGGAAAAAGCGAACCTTTCCGGTTTCCTGCATAAACCAGAGGTGATCCCACCGGTTTTCGACGGTCATCATTTCGACGGCGGATATTTTCCCTGCGCTGAACTGCTGGACATGGTGAAGATAGCGGTAATCGTCCGCTTCGAGCCGCGGGTTTTTCAGAATCGGCCAAGCGGTTAAAAACACGATTACCGCACAAATAATGTGGCTGAGCCACAGGCTGTATTTATTCAACTGGCTGTTTTGCGAATCCATGAAGGGAGACAATTTGCCACAAATACAGCCTGAATGCACGGAAAGCTCAATTCTGTTTTTGGCTGCCCGGAACTAAATTCCGAAGAAATCCGGCAATAAAAACGGGGGCATGTTTGTCTTTATTTCAAGCGGTCAAACTGGGAATATTTGGGCGTCTTTATGAAAACCGATCCGGCATTAAAAAAGGGGCTGACACTCATTGAGGTTTTGGTTGCGATTGTAATCCTCAGCGTGGGGGTTTCCGCGCTGACGGTTGCGATGGCGCGCTGCCTCGGGGTGGTGCGTACGGCGCGCAACCGGGAGGTGGCACGCAGTTTGATCCGGCAGGTGGACATCGAAAACCCGATCGAAAAAAAGGAGATGGAGGAGCTGACGGAAACCGGCGATTTTGAGGATCACCCGGGATTTTCGTGGTTCCGCGAAATCGTGATGGTGGATGAGGAGGAAAGACCGGGGCTTTTTGAGGTGACCACCCGCGTGACGTGGGCGGAACAGGGCCGGGATGCGTTCGAGGAAGTGACGATTTTTAAATATGCGCCGGATGCGGAAAGCGTGACGAAGAACTTTTAAACGGAATAATGAAGACAGGATAATGAAAAGACAGAATTATTCGGGGTGCTTCCGGAAGAAAACCATCCTGTCTCCTCATGATCCTGTCTAAGAGAAATG
>QKFE01000289.1 GCA_003252225.1 Kiritimatiellales bacterium
GGATGGACACGGATAACCAAGGGTATCCGGCAATTATTCCGCTCATTTCATGAGTGCTTCCCGCTTTTTCCCTATCTTGTTGAAACATCCGTGTTTGTCCTCGTTCATCCGTGGTTCATTTCTGTTTCAAGGTTAATATTTTTCCGCCGGAGCATTAGACCCATCGACAAGGTTACTGTTTTTTTTCATATCCATCTTTCCCTGCAAAAGGATGTCTCGTGACAAAATGTAACACAGATTTCTGCCTTTTCTTTTATTTTAAACAATCGATTTCGTGGATCCGCGCTGGAGCAGTTGAACCGGAAGCAGCTGCACGGTCGGATCATCCTCGGCATTGCCTTCCATCCGGTGAACAATGAGCGACGCCGCCCGTTTACCCATATTGTACGGATTATCATGCACGGTGGTGAGCGGCGGATTTAAATACTCACCGAAGTCCAGATCACTGTATCCGACCACGGAGAGGTCATCGGGAATACGCCGCCCCAGCTCCGCCGCCACCCGGTAAACATCGCGTGCAAAAACGTCGGTGGCGGCAAAAACGGCTGTTGTTTCCGGATGCGCTTCGAGCGTCGTTTTCATAATCGGGTCAAGCCGCGGACGGATGTCCACTTCAACCGTCAGGCAATCCACCTCTTCTTCAAACGCTTCGCGGCGATCCCGCGCCCAGTCTTCCGAATCCGGCCCGGCAAAATGGATGATGTTTTTATGGCCGAGCTCCTTGAAATGTTTTGCCACCGCTTTGGCACCGGTCCGGTTATCGCCCAGCACGGAATCGGCGTTGACGCCCGCCTGCTCAATACTGCAGTCAACCGTGACAACCGGCAGGCTGCGGGACGAAAATTCATGGATATGCTTTTCAAACATCTTCGCGAAATAGGGCCAGAGAATCACCCCGCCGATCCGGCAGTCGAGCATCAGGTGAACCTGATCCAGCTCCCGGTGTTCGTCGAGATCTTCAAACATATGTGACGGCCAGAGAAACAGGGGGATATATTTCTGCTCGGTCAGATAGTCGTGAATGCCGCAGGCAATCCGCGCCCAGTACGAGTCAATCGGCGGAACCATCACACCGACCATACGCGACTTGCCGGAGCGGGTCATCGTGGCCATCAGATTCGGGCGGTAGCCCAGCTCTTCCGCCGCTTTGTGGACTTTATCAATGGTTTCCTGCTTCAGCCCTGCCCCGCCGCGCATCACCAGCGAGACCGTTGTGCGAGCCACACCGGCGCGCGCGGCAATCTCATGCTGACTCGGTTCTTTTCGTGTAGGTTCCATGGTTTCCATATTTGCGTTTGCCGTCTGTGTTCGTCAACCGTCGCTGTTCGCTTTTGTCCACGCAATCAAGTCATACACGTTGCCGAAGGCCAATGAGGTGAACGTATCCGCCGCGCCGCAATAGATCGCCAACCGCCCGGTATCCGCATCGCACAGCGTCGCACACGGGAAAATGACATTCGGCGTAAACCCGGTGGTTTCATAGGGCGCTTCCGGCGAAAGCATCGGCTGGTTCGCGCGGTAAAGCACTTTCGCCGGATCATCCCGATCCAGCAAAACGGTGCTCATGCTGTAAATCAGCCCGTTGCAGGTGTTGCTTACGGCGTGATAAATCACCAGCCATCCTTCGCTGGTTTCGATCGGCACCGGCCCGGGGCCGATTTTGGTGTTTTCCCACCAGCCGCCTGCGCCGCGTTTCATGACCAGCCGGTGTTTGCCCCAGTAAATCAGGTCTTTGCTGTGACTGAGGTAAATATCGCCGAACGGCGTGTGACCGTTATCGCTCGGCCGGTTGAGCATCACAAATTCCCCGTTGATTTTCCGGGGGAAAAGCACCCCGTTACGATTGAACGGAAGGAAGGCGTTTTCCAACTGCACAAAGGTCTCAAAATCTTCCGTCATCGCCAGCCCGATCGTCGGAGACATCGTACCCGGAAATTCGTTGCACCAGGAAATATAATAAATCCCGTCGATTTCCAGCACCCGCGGATCATAGGTAAACTCCGCCTTCGGCATCGGGCGTCCATCCTCGTCAACAAACTGAATCGGCTCTTCATTAAACGTCCAGTTGAGCGCATCCGGACTGGTTCCGAAATGGAGGTGCGGCATGCAGTTATGGTGATCCATCCGGAAAACACCGACATATCCGCCGCCATACGGAATCACCGCGCTATTGAATGCGCGCGCAACATTCGGCAGCGGATTTCGGTCAATGACCGGGTTGGCGGAATACCGCCAAATTGGACGGGTGCACCCGGCCGGTTTATCTTCCCAGGGCATATTCGGCAGGGCGGACAACCCGAAAATCCTGCCGTTCGATCCTTCGGTTTTCGGTGCCGATTTTTGCGCCGCAATCTTTTTTTCAGCCGAAGCCCGTTCTTCATTCGTTTCGCTGTTTAACATATCTCTATCTGCCTTTCATACAATCCATACGATGCGGCTGTTTCCGGGAAACCGAATGGCACCCCCGCATCAATCAACCCACAACTACCTTAGTTATCACGTGATATAAATACTTTTTTACAACTTGTCTATATCTCTAAACAAGCAGCTTGATTACGGCGTTATTTCCGGACGGCAATCCCGCCAGCCGGTCAATATTCGACGTGTGCATCTCCTCA
>QKFE01000353.1 GCA_003252225.1 Kiritimatiellales bacterium
GCCGAAAAAAATCTCCAACTGCACTGCGCGCAAAAAGGCGGTATGTTCACCCCGTTCTTCCGGAAGGAACCGGTCTGTAATCTGGATGACTCGAAAGCGTGCGATCAAAAGGCGCACGCCGCCTATTTCCACCACATGCTCGACAACGGCTTCTACATGCCGCCGAGCGGGTTTGAAGTGGCTTTTGTTTCGGCAGCCCACACCGATGAACACATTGCCCAGTTTATTTCTACTTTTAATAGATTATGATCTCTCGCTCGTTCGCTACGCTCACTCAAGCCGCCAAGACGCTAAGCTTATCATTCCGTTGCGACTTAGCGCCTTTGCGTGAGTAAAAATGAAGTTTGGAACGCACACGTGGGATGTCAGTCCAAAGGAAGCGGTTGAAATTCAGAAAGGCCTGCAATCGCATCTGAAACTGGCCGATGATTCAGCCGCTTTAAAATTTAACCCCGTAAAAGAGGAGTCAACATGCTTTACCGCGAAATGCCCAAAACGAAAGATAAACTCTCCACCCTTGGATTCGGCTGCATGCGCTTTCAGGGGCGGCCGACAAACCCCGATGAAAAGAAGGCGATTGAGCAGATCCGGTATGCCGTTGATAAAGGCATCAATTATCTCGACACCGGCTGGCCCTATCACGGCGGTAAAAGCGAGGTGATTCTCGGCAAAGCGCTCAAAGACGGTTACCGCGAAAAGGTGAAAGTGGCCGATAAGCTCCCGCAGTGGCTCTGCCGCAGCCGCGACGATATGGACTGGTATCTCGGCGAACAGCTCAAACGGCTCGATATCGACAAAATCGACTATTACCTCATCCACGCGGTCAACGGCGCTTCGTGGAAAAAGGCGGTCGAAAACGGGGTGATTGATTTTATGACTGAAGCAAAAGCAGCCGGTAAAGTCGTCAACCTCGGCTTTTCCTTCCACGGCCCGAAGGATGATTTCATGAAAATTATCGACGCCTACGATTGGGACTTCTGCCAAATCCAGTTCAATATTCTCGACGAGCATTTTCAGGCCGGTATTGAAGGCCTCAATTATGCCGCCTCCAAAAACATCGGTGTAATTATTATGGAACCGCTGCGCGGCGGAGCGTTGGCCGGAAAACAGCCCGCCGAAGTCGAAGCCATTTATCAAGCCGCAAATCCCGGTCGCACCAGCGTTGACTGGGCGCTGCGCTGGATTTGGAATCACCCCGGTGTTGTCACCATTCTTTCCGGAATGAACACGATTGAACAGATCGACGAAAATATTGCGACCGCATCGACCGCGGAAATGAATTCGATGAGCAACGATGAACTGACTGCCGTTAGAAGAGCGGCCGATGCGTTCCGTACTTTGATGCAGGTTCCGTGCACCGCCTGCCAATACTGCATGCCCTGCCCCGCCGGGGTCGATATCCCCTCCGCGTTTTCATTTTATAACAACAAATACCTCTTCAACGCCGGCTTCATGAACCGCGCGTGGTATCTCGCGATGAATCAGGGCGGAGGCGATAAAAAGCCGTCGTTCGCCAGCCAATGCGTCGATTGCGGGAAATGCCTCGAACACTGCCCGCAAAATATCCAGATTCCGACCCATCTCAAACAGGTCGAAAAGGAGTTCGAAGGCTGGATGAAAAAACCGCTCATCTATCTGGTCAACACCGCCATGAGCAAAGGGAAGCGAAAATAATTCATCTCGCACAAAGACACTGAGCCACAAAGAACTGCTTTGTGTCTTTGTGCCCCCGTGAGAGTTATGGTTTTACCGGCGTCAGCACAAAAACCTTGTCGTTTCGACGGGCCTTTTCGGGGAGGAAAAAGGTGACTTTGTCGTTTTTGACCGCCTTTATGGCGGGATGTCCGTCAACGCGCAGGGAATCGATATGGGTTTGAGCCGCGCCGGTGGTGGGGCCTTCAACCAGAAGTTCGCAGTCGGGCAGCAGTTCGTTCTGCCAAAGGGTGAATTCGCAGACGCCGATTTTGGTGAAGTAGTTTGAAACCACGCCGATCTGCACCCGTTTATGCGTGGCCTGTGAATGGCCGGAAGCGGCCCATTCGCCCATCTGTTCACCGCAGTAGTAACCGCCATCCCAGAAACCGCGATTGAACACCTCCGCCAGACCGGATTTCAACGGATCAAAATTGTCGCGATGGAAGCTTCCGTTTTCGACGGCGTCGAGCCCTTTGCGGTAGGCGGCGGTTACGGTGCGGACATATTGCGGAGTCCTCGCCCGGCCTTCGAGCTTATAAACCGTGACGCCGGCTTCGGCCAATTTGTCGAGATGCGGGAGCGTGCAGAGATCTTTGGGCGACATAATATAGCGGTTCTGCACTTCGAGTTCTTCACCGGTTTCGACGTCGGTTAATCGATAGGCCCGGCGACAGTTCTGGAAACAGGCCCCGCGGTTGGCCGACTGGTTGTAGCAGCCGATGCTCATGTAGCATTTACCCGAAATGGCGACGCACAGGGCGCCGTGCGCAAACAGTTCAATCTGCACGAGTCCGCCGTTCGGGCCGCGGATATTCTGTTCCCGAATTGCGTTTGAAATGGCGGCAATCTGCTCCAGTGTCAGTTCGCGGGCCAGCACCATGACGTCGGCATAGCGGGCGAAATATTTGACGGCGGCGATGTT
>QKFE01000170.1 GCA_003252225.1 Kiritimatiellales bacterium
AAGTTTATGCCCAGAAGCACGGCAACGGTGAAATCCGCCGCGTAAACATCAATGCCGCTCCGCTGGATGTTGAAGGGTTCAAGCTGGTTAAAGAGGCGGGGATTGGAACCTATCAGATTTTTCAGGAAACCTATCACGAAGCGACTTTCCGCGAGGTGCATCCTTCCGGCCCGAAGAGCGATTTCCTCTGGCGGCTGCACGGACTGGATCGCGCGCAGGATGCGGGCATTGATGATGTCGGAATCGGCGCGCTGATGGGGTTGTTTGACTGGCGTTTTGAAACGATGGCGCTGCTGTATCACACGATTCATCTCGAAGAAAAATACAAGGTGGGACCGCATACAATTTCGTTCCCGCGCATTGAGCCGGCGATCGGAACGGACACCGCTCAATATCCGGGCGTAAACGATTATGACTTTAAACGACTGGTCGCGATTCTGCGTTTGGCGGTACCGTACACCGGGCTGATTCTGACCTGCCGCGAATCGGTGGAACTGCGCAATGAAATTATCCGCTTCGGCGTTTCGCAGATTGATGCCGGATCGGATATCGGCGTCGGCGCGTATTCATCAAAGGATGAGGAGTCGTATAAAAAGAGCCAGTTTGTTTTGAACGACGGACGGTCGCTGGATCAGGTGATTCGCGAGCTTTGTGAAGCGGATCTAATTCCTTCCTTCTGTACCGGCTGTTACCGGCTCGGCCGCACCGGCGAGCATTTTATGGAGTTTGCGGTTCCGGGTTTTGTAAAACGCTTCTGCACACCGAATGCGGTGCTGACCTTCCTCGAATATATGGAGGATTATTCGTCGCCGGAAACAAAACAGGCCGGCATGAAACAGATTGAGCGCGAACTGGGTCGTATGCCGGAAAGCGAGCAGAAAAACAGATTGCTCGAACGCATCGCACAGGTGAAGCAGGGCGCCCGGGATTTATACTTTTAATTAAAACCACGGAATACACTGAATACACGGAACTGGTTCTTCATATTCAAATTTCAGTGTGTTCTGTGTATTCCGTGGTTAAAAAATGGTGAACAAATGGTTTTGGATATTTTGGAAAAAGCCCGAATGGGTGATGAACTGAGTGTTGAAGAAATTGAAGCGCTGCTTTCGGTTTCGGATGAAACGGAGCTGAAGGCGCTGTTTGATTGCGCGTATGCCGTTAAAGAAGCGCATGTCGGAAAAGTCGCCTATTTCCGCGGATTGATCGAATGCAGCAATATCTGCATGAAGGACTGCTACTATTGCGGCATCCGGAAGAGCAATAAAAACGTCGAGCGGTTTCTGATGGATGAGGAAGAGATTTTCCGCGAGGCAGTCTGGGCCTATGAAGCGGAATACGGCTCCGTCGTAATTCAGTCGGGCGAACGGCAGGACGCGGCTTACGTCGATATGATCGAACGGGTGGTGAAACGGATTCATGACGCGACGAACGGGGAAATCGGTATCACGCTTTCGCTGGGCGAGCAGACAGAGGAGGTTTACCGCCGGTGGCGTGAGGCCGGGGCGACCCGTTATCTTCTGCGGATTGAAACAACGAACCCGGAACTTTATGCAAAACTCCACCCGAAAGACCATTCGATGGAGGAACGGTTAGAGTGCCTGCAAAGGCTGCGCCGTACCGGATATCAGGTTGGAACCGGCGTGATGATGGGTTTGCCGGGGCAGACGATGCGCGATCTGGCGAACGATATTCTTTTCCTGAAAGCGATGGATGTCGATATGGTCGGAATGGGGCCGTATATCCCGCATTCCGACACACCGATGGGGGAAGAAATACCGCCCTATTCGGACGCACAGAAAACGTCGGCATTGAAACTCGGCCTTAAAATGATCGCGGTGACGCGGATCGTTTTGAAGGATGTCAACATTGCCGCCGCCACCGCGCTACAGGCACTGGAATATACGGGACGGGAACAGGGGCTGAAATGCGGCGCCAATGTGATTATGCCCAACGTTACCGAAACCGACTTCAGACCAAAATACCAGCTGTACGATAACAAGCCGTGCACCGATGAAAATTCATCGATGTGCCGAGGCTGCTTGAGCGGACGGATTACGGGCATTGGCGAAACGATCGGGTTCAATAAAAAAGGCGATGCGCCGCATTACCGCAAACGCGTTTCGGCCGATTAACGGTTATTCCGCTTTTTCCCAAACGATGACGTTGGACTCGGCTTTTCCTGCGGCCGGTTTCCGCTCTACAGCCGACTCCTCTGGTTTCGGAGCCGGCTTGGGCAGCAGCAGATAGTTGATTCCGTCGATGGTGATGCCGACAAGGCTGACAATCATGGAATAGAGGTAGAGCGTTGAATTGCCTTCGCCGTCTAAAAAACGAACCAGCGTAATTGGAGTGAGGGCAAGCACCAGCGCCAGCCGCGTGAACGGGAACTGTTTTGAAAACCCCATGAGAATGAGCAGGAGAAACCCGCCGACCGCAACCAGCGCAAGTACGGCGCTGAGTCCGGTGAGGAATTCGCTGACCATTTGGTCGTTAAAAGAAAACTGCATTTTCTAAATCCGGCAATCTGCCGCCTCCCTTTGACGTTCCGCAGACGCTATCAGGAAATAGGACAAAATCCAGCCTAAATACAAAACACATTACCCCGCACAAGATTGCGCTTAAACGGCTATAAAACCGGCTTTCCGGTTTCACCCGAATTCAGTTTGAATTGGCTGCAGGTGTCGGTGGCCTGAACTTCCTTTTTGCGAACGGAGCAGAACTGGGTGAAGGGGTTGACGATGTAATTCGCGCAATACCGGCAAAGCCGGCGATTTTCACCCTTATCAAAAACGTCCACTTTTGCGGAACGGTCGGCCGCGGTAAATATCACCGGTTCGGCCTTTTTGGCTTTAAACGGAACTTCGGATTCGGAGGCATATTCAAACCCGCAGCCGGAACAGGTCAGCTTTTCGCCGGTTTTGGTGAAACCGTCATAGACCGCCTCGCGTTTAAGAAGCGTATCTGCTCCGCAATTCTTGCAAATTATTTCTACTGCACTCATGGCATTGAACCTATATAAACCCCAAAACCCATTCAAGAAAACAACCGATAAGAAGGAGGAAACATGAAGGATAAGTTGTATCACTACGAAGCAAAAGTGGTTGCGGTTTATGACGGCGACACCTGCACTGTGGATATCGACCTCGGCCTCGGAGTCTGGGTGCGCGGCGAAAAACTGCGGCTGTTCGGGATTAATGCGCCGGAAATGCGCGGCGATGAAAAGCCGCAGGGAACGCTTGCGCGCGATTTTGTTCGGGAGCTGATTCTGGGTAAAACGGTGTTCATTCAGACGCAGAAAGATAAGAAGGGGAAATACGGCCGCTATCTCGCCGATATCTGGGTGGAAGAAGGAGACGATAACTGGATTAATGTGAATAAGCGCATTGTGGAAGCAGGCCTCGCCGTTTATAAGGAGTATTGATTTCGGGAATGAACCACTGATGAACACAGATCGGCTCGGGTGCTGAAGATCATTTCATTTTGATTGAGTATCCGTGCGCGTCTGGGTTTATCTGTGGTTCCTTTTTCCTGATGAAGATTCGCAGGCAAAGCAAGCGCGAGGGGTTGTATGCGTAAGATTGCAGATTGGGGAAACTATCCGGTCATCGAGGCCGAAGTCACCGGATTTGATTCCGCGGAACAGTTGCGCACACAACTCGAACAGCCGGGAGAAGTCATCGCCTTTGGAAACGGTCGTTCGTACGGCGATGCTTCTCTCCAAAAAAACATCCTGCTCACCCGCCGTTTCAATAAATTTCTTTCATTCGATGAAAACACCGGAACGCTGTGCTGCCAGTCCGGCGTGCTGCTTTCCGAAATACTCGATGCGTTTGTTCCGCGCGGCTGGTTCCTGCCAGTGACGCCGGGAACCAAGCTGATCACCGTAGGCGGCGCGATTGCCGCCGATGTGCACGGTAAAAACCATCACGTTGCCGGCAGTTTCGGCCAGCATGTTCTTTCGATGGAAGTGATGCGCAACGACGGTTCGGTGATCCGCTGTTCGCCGCAGGAAAAGGCGGAATTTTTCAGATTGACCATCGGCGGCATGGGGCTTTCCGGGGTTATTCTGAACGCGACGTTCCGGCTGAAACGGATCAACACCGCCTATATCCGGGAAGAGACCGTCCGCGCCGAGAACCTCGATGAAATTATGGACGGATTTGAGCTCTCCGATAACTGGACCTATTCCGTTGCATGGATTGATTGCCTTGCGAAAGGCGATGCGATGGGGCGCAGTATTCTGATGCGCGGCGAACACTGCACAAAAGGCGAACTGATTAAGCCGGATCGGCTCGAATTGCCCCTGATTCTGAAACAGAGACTGCAATTGGATATCCCGGTCATGTTCCCCAACGTTGCACTGAACCCGCTTTCAATGAAGGCGTTCAATTTCCTCTACTACAATAAAACCCGCCCCGGAACCCATTCGCGTATTATCGATTACAACAGCTTCTTTTATCCGCTCGATGCCATCAGCAATTGGAACCGGATTTACGGAAAACGCGGCTTCACGCAGTATCAGTTTGTTATCCCGAAATCGGCCGGACGCGAAGGAATGCGAACCATTCTGAAACGGATCACCGAAAGCGGACTGGGTTCCTTCCTCGCCGTACTCAAACTGTTCGGCGAACAGAACAGTTTTATGTCGTTCCCGATGAAAGGATATACTCTCGCGCTCGATTTCCCGATTTCGCACCGGGCCATGCAACTGTTCACCGAACTCGATGCGATGGTGGCCGATTACGGCGGACGGCTTTATCTCGCCAAAGACTCGCGGATGAATGCGGCGATGTTTGAAAAAACCTACCCCAATGCCGACGAATTCCGGCAGGCGATCTCGCTGTTAAATGAAGGCGAAACGCAGTTCGCTTCCCTTCAGTCCAAGCGCATCGGAATCACTTAATTTTGAACCACTAAATACACGAAATACACGAAAGGAGGAATAGGAGTGGCGGGGCTGCTGTATAAAGAGGAGTGCTATGCAATAAACGGAGCATGTTTTGAGGTTTATAAGGAAAAAGGGTGCGGATTTCTCGAAGATGTTTATCAGGAGTGTTTGGAAATAGAATTGGAATTACAGGGGATAGAGTTTGTTGCTCAGCATCCTTTGAGACTGAATTACAAGGGGCGGCCTTTGCGAAAAAAATACATCCCCGACTTCATTTGCACTGGAAAAATTATCGTTGAGATTAAAGCTGTAAAAGAGATCGGAGATGAACATCGAGCGCAAGTGCAGAATTATCTTAAAGCAACAGGATATAAGCTTGGTCTGATTGTGAATTTTGGTCATTACCCAAAGGTTCAGATCGAAAGAATAGCAAACTGACCTTTCGTGTATTTAGTGTATTTCGTGGTTAGGTAATAAAATGAAAAGTGTTTTAATATTAGGCGCAACATCGGATATCGCGCAGGCGGTTGCAAAGAAGTATGCGGCGGAAGGATGGAGCCTGACGCTCGCGGCGCGGGATACGGTCGCATTGGAACCGATTGCCGCCGACCTGAAAATCCGCGCCGATGCTGAAGTTAAAGCCGTGCAGTTTGATGCGACCGACTTTGAAAACCACGCCGCGTTTTATGAATCGCTTTCGCCGAAACCGGATGCGGTGATTTGTGTATTCGGCTATATGGGCGATCAGGAATCGGTTCGGTCGGATTTCGGTGAAGTGAAAAAAACGATCGATGTGAACTATACCGGCGCGGTTTCCATTCTGAACATCGTCGCAAATGATTTTGAACAACGGGAAAGCGGCGCGATTGCGGGCATTAGCTCTGTCGCCGGGGATCGCGGTCGGCAAAGCAACTATATTTACGGTTCCGCGAAGGCCGGCTTCACCGCCTATTTATCCGGGCTGCGAAACCGGCTGGCAAAAAAAGGCGTCCATGTGATGACCGTGAAGCCGGGATTCTGTCGCACAAAAATGACAGAGAAACTGGAACTGCCCGCCGCCTTAACCGCCGAACCCGAGCAGGTCGCCGCCGCCGTATTCAGCGGAATGAAAAAGCAGCGCAATGTGGTTTACACCCTCTGGATGTGGCGCTACATCATGCTCATCATCCGCCATATCCCCGAATTCATTTTCAAAAAGATGGATATGTAAACAGGTGAGTTTTCATGTTTTCAACAAGATCCTAACTTGACTATTCCGTAAAACAACGGTCTGTTTACAGCATGAATACACACCCACTTAATCTACGCAATTTACTCAAGCTAATCCCGCTGTTTTCACTTGCGCTGCTGACCGGCTGCGTGGGAATCGGGCGTAATTATGAAGGCAACGATGTTTTGCTGGATGCCCTGGCCAAAATCGAAAAAGGCAAAACAACCCGTGCCGAAGTGCTCGAACTGCTCGGGGCGCCGCTCCGTGTTGACAAGGTCAACATCACCGCCCTCACCGAGCAGTCGCTCGCCCGGTATGAGGGTGAAAAACTGACACTTCAGATCGACCCGGCGCTGTTCGATGAAATTTATGTTTATGAGCGGAAGCAAACGAACACCTTTTTCGTGTTCACCTTCCTTTTCAACTACTACCGTTCAGACGAGCGTTCCGACCGGCTGGCTGTTTTCTTCGATCGTGACGGCAAAGTGATCGGCACAGGATGGACGCCCGGACGCAAGGAACTGTGAGTCTCTTTTTCCAGAGAAATACCGCCCTTTTCCTGTGCCTCCTGTTTCTGCCCGGCTGTATCAGCGTAACGATGATCCGGCACCGGCGCGGCAACGAAATTACCCCCGAAAAAGTCGCCGTTATTCATTCCGCCGAATCCACGTTGGACGACGTACTCGAAAACCTCGGCGCGCCGATTGAATATCAGCGGCACACGGACGGATTGATTCTGGTTTACCGCACACGTGCGCACAACGTCGCGGAATACGGCATCGATGTCGGCCGGCTCGTCAGCTGGACCGATCAGGGGCAAACCTACTCATCCCTGCTCAACAACTTAAAATTCATTTACGGCAATTACGCCACCGATGAAGACCGGGTCGTCGTCATCATCGGAAACGACCAGCTGGTAAAAGGCATTGCATACCGGGGAGCGATAAATGATCTTCAAAAATTTTAACCCGGTGTTTATCCCCCTGCTCGCCGCCGCCTTTTTCCTCAGCGGCTGCACCATCCGGAAAATGAGATCCAGCTCCCCCGTACCCGAAGAACGCATCGCCCGGCTGTCTGCCGGAATGGCGAAAGCGCAAGTGCTCGAACTGCTCGGCCCGCCGGACGATGCCGGACTGCGCATGGACGGAAGCGTCTTCATTTACCGCTTCCACAACAAGGCCGACAAAGCGCTCGAACTCTCCTTCATGCAGGGCTCATTCAACTATGAAGAGAGCGACTGGCGCACGCATCGGGTCGTCGTCTTTTTTGATAAACAGGGCATCGTTACGGATTTCGCAGCCTACACCGAAAAAGACGCCATCTGAAACCGGCGGCAAAACCGCCGCAATAAGGGAGGAGGGGCGCGGGGAGGAACCAATCAGCGGTAGTTCTGCTGCATCGCTTTATAATCGTCCTGCGTTTCCTGTTCGCGGATCGCCGCCTCGCGAATAATAAACTGCCAAACAGCAATCAGCACCAGAATCATCACCGTTACGAACAGCATCGACCACCAGAAAAACTTCTCGTTCCCCTTTTTCCGGGAAAGGTGCAGCATCCTCCGCAGTCCCGAATTCCGGCTTCTCCGCTTCCGTTCACGCTGATCGAACGGCACCTGCGTCGTCGTCCTGCGCCGACGCCGCTTGTGCTTTTTCGTTTCGACAACCGGCATCCGCTCCCTGTTTTTGTAAATATCGTCTGACATGCTTTTCCCGTTAAAAATTGAGGATGAGAAGGTAGCCGAAAGCCCGGCGGCATCCAACCCTAATTCCCATCCAAAATATCCACCGTCCGTTGAATAACGCCCCGATTCCGGTTCACCACATCCGCCGCCCGGCCCCCCAGATTTTTCCGGAAAATATCATCCGAAAGCAGTTTCTCAAAAATATCCGCCAATTCCTGCTCATCGGCAACCTGCAAAATAGCCTGCTGTTTCGTAAATTCCGGCATCACCGCCGGGAAATTTTCCATATTCGGACCGACCACCACCGCCTTTCCGTACAGCGCCGGTTCGATCGGATTCTGCCCGCCGTTTTCCTTCAGGCTTTTGCCCACAAAAATGATATCGGCCACCGAATAAAAATTGCGCAGCTCGCCGGTCGTATCCACAAACAGCAGGTCGGGCAAAGCACCGCCAAAACCGTCAGCCTGACTGCGGCGCACAAAAGAGAGGTTCTCTTTTTCAAACGCTTCAATCACTTCCGGTGCGCGTTCGACGTGCCGCGGAACCATAATTAGAAACAGCTTCGGATGGGTCGCTTTCAGTTTTTTATACAACGCACACAAAACAGCCTCTTCGCCCGGCCAGGTGGAACCGCCCAGTATAATGACCGCATCGTCCGGAACACCGATCTTTTTCAGCACGTCCTGCGCGACGGCTTCGCCTTTCGGATCGCGCTCGGCGACATCGAATTTCACCGTACCCATTACATGCACATTTTCCTTCAGCGCACCGATTCCGATCATCCGTTCGGCCTCAATTTCACCCTGCACACAGATCGGGTTGATCCGGCGCAGCACATCAGCAGTCAGCGACTTCAGCTTCCGGTAACCTTTGTATGAATTTTCAGACATGCGGCCGTTGATCAGTGAAATTGGAACTCCGGCTCTATCGGCCAGCCGAATCAGATTCGGCCAAAACTCCCCTTCCACCAAAACAATGCGAACCGGGTTGATAATCCGCAGCACTTTTTCAATCACCCCCGGCAGATCGACCGGGAAATAAAACAGCACATCGCGCGCATCGATTTCCTTCCGGCCGATGGCGTGCGCGGTTGACGTGGTGGTACTGAGTGCAAAACGGACATCGGGGTGTTTTTCGCGATAGGCCTTCATGAAGCGGAAGGCGACATAAATTTCTCCGACGCTGACCGCATGCACCCAAATACGGCGGTGTTCGCGAATCTTCGCCTTTGTCTGTGTTCCGAAATGGCCGATCCGCTGTTCAAAATGCTGCCAATATCCGCCGCGGCGAATCATGCGCGAAAGAAATTTCGGCAGCATAAACAGGAAAACGACCGGGAAAATTAAATTATAAACAACCCAAAGCATATTTGTATTCCGGCTGGCGGCTTCCGTTCAATCCGCTTAATAGGCCCGGGCGTCGCTCTTTTCCATAAAATTGATGAATGAACGGTTTGCCACGCGGTGGCCGCCGGGGGTGGGATAATTGCCGGTGAAATACCAGTCGCCTTTATGATTCGGGCAGGCTTCGTGCAGGCCTTCGATACTTTGGTAGATAATTTCAACCTCAGCATTCATCCCTTCGGGCGTCAGGATTTCGGCGATTTTCCGGTTGAGCTGTTCGATCGTGAACGGGTCGAAAAGTTTCCGCACCTGATTCACCGATTCGGAGCGCGGTTTCTTTTCGTCCTCTTTGCAGGCTTCATAAATTTCCCGGAGAAGATATTCCCTTCCGGTTTCGCGGATCAGTTCAACGCAGGCTTCAAACGCAACGAAATCCTTCATTTTCGACATATCGATTCCATAACAGTCCGGGAACCGGATTTGCGGTGCGGATGAAACAATCACGATTTTTTTCATTCCGAGGCGGTCGAGAATCCGGAGGATACTGGTGCGCAGCGTTGTTCCGCGAACAATCGAATCGTCGAGCACCACCAGTGTATCGGTCGGTTTAATAATGCCGTACGTCGTGTCATAAACCTGCGCAACCAGATCTTCGCGGTCGGCATCGGCCGTAATAAAGGTACGCAGCTTTGCGTCTTTGGTCATCAGTTTTTCAACGCGCGGCTGGAAAGAAAGCAGTTCGTCGATCCGTTCGGCGGTAATCCGTTTTTCCTGCAGCAGGTGATATTTCATCCGTTCGCCGACGACATCTTTCACGCCTTCAACGAGGCCGTAAAAGGCGGTTTCGGCGGTATTCGGAATGTATGAAAAGACGGTGTTTTCCAAATCATAATTGACGGAATCCAACACCGGGCGAACCAGCATCCGGCCCAGCGTTTTGCGCTCCTGATAAATATCCTTGTCGGTGCCGCGCGAAAAATAAATCCGCTCGAACGAACACGGCATTTTTTTGAGCGGATCGTTCACCGGTTCCATCAGCACTTCGCCGGTACGTTTCACCACCAGTGCGTGTCCGGGCTCAACCTCTTTCACCGTGTCAATCGGCACATTCAGCGCGGTCTGAATTTGCGGGCGCTCCGAAGCAATCACCACAATTTCATCATCGGCATAATAAAAGGCCGGACGGATTCCGTTCGGATCGCGCAGCGCGAACAGGTCGCCGTGCCCGATCATTCCGCACATCACATAGCCGCCGTCAAACGAACGCGTCGCCTTTTTCAGGATTCGGTACACATCGAGTTCTTCGATAATCCGCTCGGTAATTTCAATTCGCGAAAGGCCGTCTTTACGGTATTTGCGGAAAAGGAAATCGTTGGCTTCATCGAGAAAATGGCCGATTTTTTCGAGCACCATCACCGTATCGGTTTTATTCCGAGGATGCTGCCCGAGTTCGACCAGCATATCAAAAAGCTCGTCGTTATTGGTCAGGTTGAAATTACCGGCCACCACCAGATTGCGGGTCATCCAGTTATTCTGCCGCAGGAACGGGTGGCAGAACGATTCGCCGCCGGCCCCGTGGGTTCCGTAACGCAGATGGCCGAGCAGCAGTTCGCCGGCAAACAGTACGTTCTGTTTCACCCACTCCCCGTCGTTCATCATCTCGGGGTTTTTCTCGCGGACAACAGCAAACGATTCCGCCATCCGGTTGCGCACGGCAATGATCGGGTTTTTATCCGCCGAACGGGTTCGGGCGATATAGGGGACGCCCGCAGGCATATCGAGCTTGATCGTCGCGGCGCCGGCGCCGTCCTGCCCGCGGTTATGCTGCTTTTCCATCAGCAGCGTCAGTTTGTTCACCCCGTACATCGGGGTTCCGTATTTATCGATGTAAAACTGCAGCGGTTTCAACAAACGCACTGCGGCAATACCGCACTCATGGCCGATCCAATCGCTCATTACATACCGTCCTTCGGTTATGTTCGGGTTTGATTAGGAAAGGCCGAATCCTTGCACCCGGAACGCCGTGCGGTCAAGCCGCGGAACAGGATTTAATTTACGGCAAAGAAAACCGTTGCCCGCCCCGCCCGGAACCGACATATTCCCGCGCATTATTTGAACGTTTACAGACCGGAAACGTCTGATTTCGCAACCAATTTAATTAGGGAGATTTAACCATGTTTGCCTTTCTTGATCCGATGTATCTGATGATTATGCTGCCCGCCTTCATCCTCGCCGGAATTGCCTCCGCAAAAACAAAAGGCACCTTCAACAAATACAGCCGCATCACCGCCGGTTCCCGCCTGACCGGCGCACAGGCCGCGCAGCAGATGCTCCACCGCAGCGGTATTTATAATGTTGAAATCAACCGTGTTCGCGGATTTCTTTCTGACCACTACAACCCGATGAACCGCACCCTCAACCTTTCGCCCGATGTTTACGACTCCCGCTCCCTCTCCGCCATCGGCGTCGCCTGCCACGAAGCCGGCCACGCCCTTCAGCACGCAAACGGCTACGCCCCCCTCAAATTCCGCAGCGCACTGGTGCCGATCACCCAGTTCAGCTCCCACGCCGCCATCTTCTTCATCATCCTCGGAGCACTGATGAATCCGTTTATGGCCAAAATCGGCATCATTTTGCTCGCCGTCGGCGTCGTATTCGCCCTCGTCACCCTGCCCGTTGAATGGGATGCCTCCGCCCGCGCAAAACGGCAGATGGTTTCCGACGGCATCGTGATGCCCTCCGAAGCCGCCGCAGCCGGAAAAGTACTCGACGCCGCCTTTCTGACCTATGTCGCCGGCGCCGTATCCGCCATTCTCACCCTGCTCTACTGGATGATGCGCCTCGGCCTCCTCGGCGGACGCGACGACTGATCCGGAGCCCGCCGGAAATGGGGGGGAGGGGTTCGGGGAGAGGGGGAATTTTCCGCCCCGTTTTTCTAAACAAAAACACCCGGTATTTTTTTATGAATAAAAATGAACGTTTCCGTTTCCAAGGGGTCAATGGATCTGAATTTACACACAGTAAACAGCAGAGGGTTTTTATTTCTCCTTTTTCCTTCTGCGGCAAAGGCGGCCAACAGGAAATTTGGCCGCCTTTTTTATTACTGAAATACCGCCCTATTTCGCCAGTTTAAGCGCTTCAACCTGCCCCTGACGGGCATAGTCGGCCGCTTCGGCCAGAATACGGGCCGCTTCCTGCGGAGCGTGGAAACCCATCGAATTTTCGGCCGCAATATAATCCAAACGCCACTGCGCCTTGCGCTGCATTTCAAGCGCCGGGGCAAGCTGTTCATCGGTTGCGCCCGCCTCTTTGGCCGCCATAACGGCGTCCATCAGGTCATTCAGCGCTTCCCCGCCGCGAAGCAACAGGTGGTAATTTGTGTTCTGAATCTTTTCGACGCGGGCGAGGATTTCACTTTCGGCCAAATGGTGGCAGGTCTGACAGGAGCGGTTGACGTTCAGCAGCGGACTGCGCACCCAGTGATCGGAAACTTTTGAGGCGCCGTCGCGCATGTACGGCATATGGCAGTCGGAGCAGGAAACGCCGCTGCGGGCGTGAATACCCTGCGACCAAAGTTCGAATTCCGGGTGTTGCGCCTTGAGAATCGGCGCACCGGTTTCTTTATGTTTGTAATCGTAGAAACGGTCTCCACTTGAAAGTTTGGTTTCATCCCACTCTCTTTCGAGGTTCTCCATTTTCAGGCCGTTGCTCCACGGGAAAGTGAGCGGGAAATCCTTCGAGCAATAGTATTCAACGTGGCACTGACCGCAAACCAGCGAGCGCATTTCATTACGGCTTGCATCGACATTCGGGTCATATTTTTCCTTCCGCGAACCCTGCCGCCAGATTTCGATAGAGGGCAGTGCAGGTACCGGCGCATCGGATTCCGCCAGCCGCTGTAGCCCGACAATCAGACCGGGGCGGGTGACGCGTACCTGCATGGTTTCCGGATCGTGGCAATCCACACAGGAAACAGGATGGGCGTGACCCATGTCGTGAAGCATCTGATTCAGCTCTTTATAGGGCATCGAATGGGTTTTATTCAGTCCGGCGATCGGGTCGCCGTCGCCCAGCTTGCGGTAAACGGGCATCACCGAAGCATGGCAGTGCAGGCACGAACCCCACTGGGCCACATTATGCCGCTTGGTCTGCTCCTGATCGGTAAGCATATAGGCATGTCCGCGGCGGTCGCGGTAATCAATCGAAAAGGCATATCCTTTAAACATGCGTTTGAGCCAATGAAATTCCGGACGCTCGATTTTTTCTTCGGGAAGCGCTTCGCTTCCGCCGTGTCCGCCATATTTGGTTTTTGTGGGCAGAGCGGTCCGTTTGTATCCGTCATATTGTTTGGGCCAGTTTTTCCCCCAGATTTCCGGATCAGTTGTATCTTCGGAAACCTCGACGACACGCACATACTGCTGTTTGGCTTCGCTTTTGCGCTCAATGATATTGGTCAATAATGCCGTCACCGCCGCCGAGGCAACGGCCACAATAAGAATCAGCCCGACAAATATGCCTGCTCCACCCAGTTTGCCTGATTTACTCATGACTTCCCTTCTCCCGTTTCTCTCCGCGGTCGTCCCCGCCGATACTCGTCGGCAACGCGCCGTGCCCTGCCGACGCATGGCAGTGAATACAGCTGACCGCATCCGGATTGGTTATATCCCGTCTGAACATTTCGTGAACCATGTCTTCATGGCACTCCACACAGTTATGCTGAAGAATCTGCCGGTTTTTGGATTTAATCATAATCGGCTCGTGGAAATCCTGTAGCGTGAATGCCTTGGAATGGTGCCAGCCGTTTTCGGCTTTCGCCCGGTATTTCCCGATCAAATCGTGCGGCAGATGGCAGTCAACGCAGGTGGCTGCGGCGTGATGGCTGGATTTCTGCCACGAATCATATTGCGGCGTCATAATGTGGCAGTTGACGCAGGCTTTCGGATCGGCGCTGAAATAAGAAAACCCTTCCGCATACCGGAAAGTAAACGCGCCGGTTCCCAACAGGATTCCCAGCAAAGCCGCTAAAATGGCCGCCTTTTTATTCAGCATTTTCATCCTCTTCTTTTTGCACGTCCGAATATACCCGATTAAGGAACTCAACATACGCGCAATTTGGAAGGTGCATGAAATTCCCGGACGTGTGAAGAAATAAGCATTCAAATGCTCTATTTAAACTCCGTTCAAACAAACCGCGCCGCAAATAGCTTGCACCGCTCCCGGCGGACACGGTAGAGAAACGCCCCCATGCAAACAAAAAAAATAGAGACCTATTTCATTAATGTGCTCGGCTGCAAAGTCAACCAATACGACGGGCAACAGATTGCCCAGCTGTTTGAAAATTACGGCCTCAAACAGACAGGAATACCGGACGACGCCGACCTCATCGTAATCCACACCTGCGGCGTCACCGCCGCCGCCGCCCAGAAATCGCGGCAGACCATCCGTAAAATGCAGCGGGCAAACCCCCTCGCCCACATCATCGTCACCGGTTGCGCCGCCGCCGATGAACTGACCCGGATCGATCAGGCCCCCGTATTCCGCGTTCCCGCCGGGGCCGACTGGCTTCAGCGGCTGGCGGAACAGCTCAATTCACTGGCCCTGCCGAATTCCGAAGCCGGACACGGCATTGAAACCGACACCTTCACCCTCTCAAAATTCGGCGACCAAACCCGCGCTTTTTTAAAGGTGCAGGACGGCTGCGATATCGGCTGTTCCTACTGCATCATCCCGCAGTTGCGCAAAGCCCCGCGCGATAAATCCATCGAAGCCGCCGTTAAAGAAGCCGCCGCCCTCACCGAAGCCGGCTACCGCGAAATCGTCGTAACCGGCGTCAGCGTCGGACTCTACGGCCGCGAAACCGGCTCATCCCTCGCCGAAATACTCCGTCACATTGCCGCCGTTCCGAATATCGGTCGAATCCGCCTTTCCAGTCTGCACCCCGGCGAACTCACCGATGAACTGCTCGAAGTCTGGACCTCAAACGCAAACATAATGCCGCACCTCCACCTTTCCCTGCAATCCGGCTCCGACGCCGTTTTGGCCGCCATGCGCCGCGGCTATTCCGCCCGAGAATATTACACCGCCGTCGAACGCGCCCGCGCCGCCCTCGATAATCCCGCGTTCACCACCGACGTCATCGTCGGATTCCCCGGCGAAACCGACGCCTATTTTGAGGAATCCTACGCCTTCTGCAAAAAGGTCGGTTTCTCCCAAATGCACGTCTTCACCTATTCGCCGCGCCCCAAAACCATTGCCGCCAAAATGAGTAATCAGGTCAACGGCGCCGTCGCCGCCGAACGCAGCGAAAAACTGCGCGCACTCGGCGAACTGATGTCCCTCGAATATCACCGCCAATTTCTCGGCCGCGAAATCGAAGTGCTGGTTGAACGGATAAAAGACGGAACCGCCACCGGCTATTCCCGCCGCTACATCCCCGTCGAATTTCAAACCGCCGAATTCAAAACCCCCGATGATTTACAGGGTCAAATTGTTTCCATCCAACCCACCGAAGCCACCGCCACTAGTTTGAAACGGTAGGGCGCTTTCGATGAAAGCGCCGCCGGGCAAGCACAGGTAGGGCGCTTTCGATGAAAGCGCCGCTGTTCAACGTATCAGGTAGGGCGCTTTCGACGAAAGCGCCGCAAATCGGATCAAAGGCAATTCGGCGGTTTCATCGAAACCGCCCTACCCCGCGTCAGTGGTTTCACCGAAACCGCCCTACCCGATCTATTGCCTGTTTTCCCAAACAAATTTCCATTTCCCCGAATCATCTGCCAAACCTGCGCGGACGGGATTCATCCGAATATAATAGGCTTTCTCTACATAGCTTTCTCCGGGACGCAGACGGTGATCAAAAAAATCGCGCTGCCAAACAACAGAGCTGTTTGTTGAAACATAACGTTTCCATTGGGAAATACACCTTTTCATCCCGATCATCGGAGAAAAAGACATAATTGCGTGCAGATGATCGGGCATCAGTAATAAGAGATGAACCCACAAATCCCCCCTATTCTGCCGGAACTGAAGTGATTCTTTAATAAGAACAAAAACCTCTTCGCAGCAAAGATGATTCACCCCCCGCGGCTCACAACCTATCGTAACAAAATATTCAGCCCCATCTTCAACCCATGATGGTATTTCATGAGGCAGTTTTTTACGTTCCGGCAACATATGCTTAAAATTTCCCGTATTGGTTCCGTAAACAAGCTTAAAGGTAGGGCGCTTTCGACGAAAGCGCCGCTGTTCAACGTATCAGGTAGGGCGCTTTCGACGAAAGCGCCGTAAATCGGATTAAAGATAATGCGGCGGTTTCATCGAAACCGCCCTACCCCGCGTCAGCGGTTTCATCGAAACCGCCCTACCAAACGAACTTTATCTTTAGACTTTAAACCCTTCCGCCGCATTTCTATATTTCGACCCTCTTATGACGAAACCATCAAATAATCTGAATACAGAAATCCGCGGATGGCAGGATAAACTGCTTTCGCGCTCGGTGCGCCGGAACAATAAATGCAGCCGGATCATCAGCCTCGTCGGGAAAACCATGGATCTGCAATGCCTCGAAATCAGCATGGGCGACGGCGCAATCAGCGCCAATCTGCGTGCGCTCGGCGGCAGCTGGAAAACCGCGGTTCCCTCGCAGTCTGCGGCCGACTCCATTTCGTATTCCGTCGCGGATCCGATTGTTGTGCTCGAAAACGGAAAGCTCCCTTTTGCTGACAACACCTTCAACCGGCTGGTAATCGTTGATGCGCTTAAAGCCTTTGCCGACGATTATGAATTTGTGCACGAATGCCACCGGGTTTTGAAAAATGATGCGTGGGTGATTATCAGCGAAACCCGCCGCGCGCCGTTCAGTACCGTCGCATTTTTACAGCGGATTTTCGGCCTGCTTCCGGTCAGCAACGGCGAGGCACGAAATGGATATAAAATCATCGAACTGTTCAACATCCTGCGCGACGGATTCGATGTTCCCGAAACCATTGTGTATTCCAACAGCCTGCTCGAAACCGCCGCAACCATCGGCGAAGCATTTCAGAAAATGATCACGCACGGACACTACTGGCTGGTTCGCGAAAGTGCCGGTTCAGCCGATCTGGGCAGTTACAAACGCCTATACGGGCTGGCCGGTTTTATGTATCCCCTGCTTTGGACTCTCTCGCAGTTCGATTTTCTGCCCGGCCACAAACTGCTCATTAAAAGCAAACGCCGCCACTGGAGCCCGCGGATTCAACCTGTTTTGCGCGACGGCCGCTCCATCGCCGAAGCCGCAATCAACACCAAAATCGGCACCGCCGCCCCCTTTTAAAAATTGACCGAAAAAAAACAAAGGACGCATAGATTCAAAAATTTATCCAGTTTAGTTTAGTCACTGAGCTTCGAACTCTTCATGTTTAAATAATGATCAAGTCCGCATATAAACAGCTGGAACAGGCCATCGGCTACCGCTTCAAAAAGAAAGCGCTGCTCGAACTCGCGCTCACCCACCCGTCGTTCCGCTACGAAAATCCGGATACCGATGACGACAACCAGCGGCTTGAATATCTCGGCGATGCGGTGCTCAGTCTCATTTCCGCCGAACACCTTTTTAAAAACAACCCCGATGCGCGCGAAGGCGATATGTCCAAACTGCGCAGCCGCCTGACGCAGGATCGGAAACTGGCCAAAATCGGCGCCGGTATCGGTATCAGTGAATTTTTGCGGCTGGGCGTCGGCGAACGTAAAAACGGCGGCGCGGAACGGGCCTCTAATTTAGCGGACGCCGTCGAAGCCATTATCGGCGCGGCGTGGATCGACGGCGGCGCGCGGGCCGCTAATAAAATTTTTCAGAAGGTGTTTATTCCGGAGCTCGGCGAACTGCAGGAGAGCCCCGCCAAAAGCAACCCCAAAGGCGAATTGCAGGAATACGCTCAAAGCAACGGACACGATATCCCCGTATACGAAACCATCGAAGCCGTCGGCCCCGAACACGACCGCACCTTCACCGTACAGGTCACCGTCTGCGGAAAAAACTGGCAGGCCTCCGCCGGCAGCAAACGCGAAGCCGAAAGAAAAGCCGCAACCGCCGCGCTCGAAGATTTAAATACAAAAACATCGGACTGATTCATGAACGACTATCTCATTTTCATCCTCGCCCTGCTCGTATTCAACTGGCTGCTTTCACTCATCGTTGAAACGCTCAACCTGAAAAACGCCTCCACCGAAATCCCCGGAGAATTCGTCGGGATTTATGACGATGAAAAATACGCGAAATCGCAGCGGTACTTGAAAGACACCACCAAATTCGACCTCGTTCAATCCGCCGTTATGCTGCCGCTCACGATTGCGTTCATTCTGCTCGGCGGATTCAGCTGGATGAATGACATCGCGCAAAACACCGCCCAATCCATGATTTTGCAGGGGCTGGTTTTCGGCGGTATTTTAATGCTCATCGGCCAAATCATCGGGCTGCCCTTCAGCATCTACAGCACCTTCGTCATCGAAGAAAAATTCGGCTTCAACAAAACCACACCGAAAACCTTCATTGCCGATATTTTTAAAAGCCTCCTTTTAACCGTGCTGCTCGGCGCGCCGATCTTCGCCCTCATTCTCTGGATCTTTTCATCCGTTCCGTATGCCTGGCTCTGGGCGTGGGCCGCGCTCAGCATCATCCAGCTGTTCATCCTGTTTATCGCCCCCGTCGTCATCCTGCCGCTGTTCAACAAATTCACTCCGCTTGAAGAAGGTGAACTGCGCTCCGCCATCGAAAAATTTGCCGCCGAACAGAAATTCACATTGAGCGGAATTTTCAAGATCGACGGTTCAAAACGCTCCACCAAATCAAACGCCTATTTCACCGGTTTCGGGAACACCAAACGCATCGCCCTTTTCGACACACTGATTGAAAACCATTCCACCGAAGAACTCGTCGGCGTACTGGCCCACGAAGTCGGCCACTGCAAACGCGGCCACATCAAAAAAACCATCCTCATTTCAATGGCTTCCACCCTGCTGATGTTCTTCATCCTGTCGCTCTTCATTTCAAAGCCGGGACTCTACGCCGCCTTCGGCATCGACGGCACCCCGCTTTATGCCGGACTCATCTTCTTCGGATTCCTCTACGCGCCGATCAACATGATTCTCGGTCTGCTCGGAACCATCCTTTCGCGCAAGCATGAATTTGAAGCGGACGCCTTTGCCGCCGAAACAACCCGCGAACCGACCCACCTGATTTCCGCCCTCAAAAAACTCTCCGTCGACAACCTTTCAAACCTGACGCCGCATCCACTGAAAGTATTCCTCGAATACTCGCATCCGCCCGTGCTCGACCGCATCAAAGCTCTGCGGAAATTTGAGGGGTAAACCGGAACTTACGGCGATAGTCGGACGGCGTTGTTCCGGTCTCCTGTTTAAAGGCCTGATTGAACCGTTCGCGGGTCGGATACCCGCACGATTCAGACATCACTTCAATCAGCATATCGGTCTCTTTCAAAAGGCGGCAGGCGCGCTGAATACGTTCACGGCGGATAATTTCATAAACCGAATGCACCAGCAGTTTGCGGAAACGGTTTTCCAGCGTACGCCGCCCTAAATGGGCCGCGCGGGCAACGTCATCGACCTGAATCGGAACGTGTGCATTTTCGCGGATAAAGCGGAGTGCAGCGGCAACCGCTTTATCATTCACCGCCGTCAAATCTGTCGATTGGCGTTCAAAAATTTCTTCGGGCGAAATCCGGATCGGTTCAACAGGCCGCGGTTCACCGCGCATCAGCTGTTCGAGCATTTGCGCGGCCTGCCATCCCACCCGTTCCGCGCCGAGTTCAATGCTCGACATCTGCGGATAAAGCATTTCACAGGCGAACGGATCGTTGTTTACGCCGAGCACGGAAACATCTTCGGGCACACTCAATCCGGCGTCGATGCAGGCATCGATCACAATCCGCCCCATCGGGTCTTCGGTGGCCAGCACACCGACCGTTCCGCCGCCTTTTAAGGCTGAAATCGCCGCGCCGATCTGTTCAATGCTCCGGCGCGATTTCAACTCAATGCACTGGAAGCCGCTACGGGCCAGCGTCGAAATAAACGCATCGTGTTTCAGCGTCGCATCGCCGAATGCTTTCCGACCGGTAATTGCAAACCGCCGGACTCCTTTTTTAATGAAAAACTCCGCCGCCATCCGACCGATTTCAGCGTTATCCACCACCACCGAAGTCGGCGGCAGTTCGGCAAAGCGACCGAAAATATTCACCCCGAAAATTCCGCGTTTTTCTAAGGCTGAAATCGCCGCCGAATCCAGCATTCCAATAACGCCGTCGCCCGACCATTTTTTCAGCTCCGCAAGCGAAACCTCCGGTGCGCCGTGCGGGGCATAAAAGCGCCAGTTTCCCTGTTGAAAACCATAGCGCGCAATTCCGGCCACTGCGTCACGGACAAACGGATTCGCGTAATCCATCGCCAGCGCAATGTTGAAATGCCGCATCTTGATTAATCCAGAATCGCTTCAATGGCAGCCAGTTCATCGGCGCTGAATTCGGTATTTTCCGCCGCCTGCGCGCAGCATTCGAGCTGGCTTGTTTTACTCGCGCCGACCAGCACCGTCGTCACTTCGTTGTGCCGCAACACCCACGAAAGCGCCAGCTGCGCCATATTCTGCCCGCGCGTTTCCGCAATGGCGGCCAGTTTTTTTACCCGCTCAATTTTATTCGCGCCCAGCCGTTCTTCATTCAGAAAACGGCCATCGGTTTTCACGCGCGAATCATCGGGAATCCCCTTCAAATAGCGGTCCGTCAAAATGCCCTGTTCCAATGGGCTGAAGACAATTAAACCCGTTCCGGTTTCGTTTGCCGTTTTCAGCGTTTCGTTTTCAACCCGGCGGTCAAGCATGTTGTACCGCACCTGATTAATTAAAAGCGGTGTTCCGAGTTCGTTTAAAACACCAGCCGCTTTTTTGAACTGATCGGCGGTGTAATAATTCGAGATTCCGGCATACAGCGCACGGCCGCTGCGGACGATATAATCGAGTGCGCCCATCGTCTCTTCAATCGGCGTATCGGGATCAGGACGGTGGTGATAAAAAATATCGACATAATCGAGCCCGAGCCGTTTCAGGCTTTGATCGCAGCTGGCCACAAGATATTTGCGCGAACCCCAGTTGCCGTACGGCCCGGCCCACATATCATACCCCGCTTTGGATGAAACAATCAGTTCGTCGCGGTAATTGGAAAAATCCTGTTTCAGTAATCGCCCGGTCACCTCTTCGGCCGCGCCGTACGGCGGGCCGTAATTGTTTGCCAGATCAAAATGACAGATTCCCAAATCAAATGCGCGGCGCAACAATGCCCGGCAGTTTTCAAAATCAGCCGAATGCCCGAAATTGTGCCACATGCCGAACGACACGGCGGGCAGCAGCAACCCGCTGTTTCCGCAGCGGTTATATTTCATGGCTTCATACCGGGATTTTTCTGCACTGTATTTCATACTGTTTTCCTTTATTTCCTTTGCGCCGCCGAATCGCTGACGGATTCGTGGCAAATAACAATTCGGTCGATGTTGAATCTTTTTGAACGGCCGGAAATATAGAGCGTGTATTTTTCGCCGGCCTTCAAATTATAAACAGGTTCCGTCAGATTCCCGTTGATATCCATCTGAACGGCCCAGTCCCAGCCTTCCGAACTGCCGCCGAAAAACTTTTGGTCGGTCTGCAGCTTGATCAGTTCGTGCACATCGTCGGCCGTAAAATCGCCTTCGAGCCGAATATAGCAGTCGTTGCAGTTATCCTCGTTCGCGCCTTCGAGCCGTTTGTGCGCGCGAATCATAATCCGGTAAATACCGTCCTTATCGACCGTAAAGCGATATTTCAGTTCGCTGCCGGGCGGCCCGCCGGACGGTGAGTTTGCGCTGAATTCCAAATGGGCGGTTCCGGTGAATCCGACAACATCGGTCTTTTTTTCCCAATCGCCCAAAGAGGATCCGGCCTCTTCCGCCTCGATTACAACAAGGCCCCTTTCGCCATTAAACACCGGCCCGGCAAACGAAAAGGTTGAACTCAGCATCACCATCAGAAAGATTCCACATTTCATCAGCCGTTCTCCTGAAGCTAATTCTCAAATGTTTATAGCAGTGGGCAAAAAATATGGAGATAAAAAAACCCGATCAACTTCAGTTGTCCGGGTTTTAAAATCGCGCGCTGTTTTTATGCCTTCGGCGCACCGACCGATTCGCGGATAATCAGATGGGGCTCAAAACGAAGCTGCCGAACCGGAACCTGCCGCTCCTTATTTTCAATGCGGTCGATTACCAGCTGGGCGGCCTGCACGCCGATTTCATACGCATCCTGATGCAGCGTCGTGGCCGGCGGAATCAGATACTGCGTGTATTCCATATCGCCGAAACCGATCACGGAAACATCGGCAGGAATGGACATATTCAGCTCGTGCACAGCGCGGTAAATGGTCGGAAGCATGAAATCACCGCCGGCAAAAATAGCTGTCGGCGCATTTTCCGATGAAAGGAGCTCCATGACCATTTTGAGATTTATATCTTCCTCTTCGAAATCCCACTTATAAATGATCCGGGGCTCTTCCATGTCCGAACACCGGGAAAGCGCATATTCAAACCCGCGCTGACGCAGCCGGATACTTTCCACATCAATGAAAAGTCCGGCCACTTTGCGGTGGCCTTTTGCAATCAGATGTTCGGCTGCGAGCTGTCCGCCGTGTTCGTCCGCCGTGCCGACAAAGTCATATTTTTTTTCGGTTGTCAGCGAAACGTCCACAGCGACCACCGGCATGTGGTGCGAGTCGATGGCTTCGCAGACCCTGTCAATCTGATCGGCATACGGACGGATGATCAATCCTTCGACGCGCCGTTCCGCCAGACGCTGAACGAGCTGTTCGTCGTGGTCGTCCTGACTGTGCATCAGCAGGATCGGCAGATAGTTGCGTTTCATCAGTTCATCGTGAGCCCCACGGAAGATTTCCTCGGTGAAGCTCTCGATGAACGGATCGATGATCATTCCGACGGAATAGGTTTTTCCGCTCTGCATGCCTTTGGCAAACAGATTGGGAACGTAACCCAGTTCCTCGGCAACTTTTTCGATTTTCCGGACGGTCGATGTTTTGTGTAAATGCGATTTACCGTTCAGAACACGGCTGACAGTCTGAAACGAGAACCCGGTTTTCAGGGCAATGTCACGAATTGTAATTTGCTTACTCATAGTCCGGTATTGCTAGCACAAACGCTGTCTGCAAACCAAGACATTCGCACGTTTTTTATTTTTTCAACCAACCCGATAAAAAATCTTCTCAAACCTAATTAACTTTAAGAACCACCCCCGAAGAGGTGTTGTATTTTCCGCCTCGGAACGCGCAGAAGAGGTATTCCGGCCGACCGTTTTTCATCAGCAGCTGCGGACGTTCAAAACGCCCTTCGCGGTCGAGCCCGTTCGGCGGTTCATCGAAATAGCGGTGCGAATTCCAGAACGCGATCTGCGGATCGGACCAGCGGATGCCGTCCTCTGACTCGAAATAGAGACCGTATTCGTGGTTCCAGTAGCCCATATCGCGCATGACCATTTTGAACAAGCCGTCTTCGAACCAGATATAGGCATCTTCGGACTGCGCGTCTTTGCAGACATGGCGAAGGTCAATCATCGGCTTATTGCTGACCTTTTTCCACGGGCCGTAAATAGTGTCGGCCACAGCAAGGCCGTACTGCCGGTTTGCTGCGGTCCAGTCTTCCTCTTCAATGCCGCGCTCCCAGTCGGCAATCGACCACGATTTATAATAGAGTCGCAGTTCACCGTCCGGCATTTGCATAAATGCAGGGTTCGTCGTGCACATGGAATCCCACGCATTCCGGTCGGGATTCGGGAGAATCAGCGGCTCATCCGTCCGTTTCCACGGGCCGTAAAGCGAGTCGGAAACCGCCATACCGGTTCGTTTGGTGTAAACGGTGCCGTCGTTTGTCCCCATATAAAAGAGGACATATTTATCGCCCACTTTATGGATGGTCGGATTGTGGCAGGTCATCGCGTCCCACCAGTCACCGCCGCGCCCTTTAACCGCAACATCGACGGTTTTATAAGGCCCCGCCGGATCATCGGCCACGGCGTGTGCGATTTCGCAGCAGGTAATCCAACCCTCGTGGTCGGCTTCGTTCAGCCAACGGGAATAAAAAACGTGAACTTTTCCATCTGGGCCATAGATCGGAGAACAACCCCATACATTGTAATCCGGATCTTCCAGAATTCGTCCGACACCGGTCAGACCCATGCAGAAGTCGGAAATAACCTCCGGTCTGGCGTCGATTAAGTTTGCTGTAGTACTCATCTAATTTATCTACCCTCCCATAACCACTTCAACGTCGGCTTTGCCGGAAACCGTTGCGGGGTTAATGGTTTGTCCATCAATCAGCTGTCCGTTGACTTTAATTTCCCGAATACCCGTTTCGGCCCCGTCCGGATTGCTGATGTTGATGTTGTACGTTACTCCGCGGTATTCGCGTGTTACCGAATACGCCTTCCATTCCGCCGGAATGCACGGGTCGATCATCAGACCGTCCAGTGTCGGGCGGATACCCAAAAGATACTGTGTGCCGACGAGATCCATCCACGCCGCCGTACCCGTTACCTGCGTCACATTTGCCCAGCCGTGACGCTTGTTTTCCGGACCGATAATGTTCGAAACATACGCATACGGCTCTGCTTCGTACCGATCCAACCCAATATTGTTTAAAGCTTTGTGCGGAATCATATCGCCAAAAATTTTCCACGCGTCTTTTGACCGGCGCAGTTTGGAAAGCGCGATGATCACCCAGCCGTTGGCCTGACAGAATACGGCGCCGTTTTCCGCGCAGCCCGGATTGTAGCCGGTGAATGGATCGGGATCGTGCGGGTAGGTTTTGAAGCCCGGATACACCAGCCGCAAACCGAAATCGGTGGCGGTAAACTTAATGGCATTATCCATCCCGCTGTTGTTCTGCTCTTCCGTGCCCACACCGGCCCAGACCGACCACGACTGCGGATTAATGAAGATTTTGCCGTATTCGGCATTTTTGGTTCCGACAATATCGCCCTCGTCGGTGAAACCGCGGCGCCAATATTCGCCGTCCCACGCATGGGTTTCAAGATTGTTCACCATGCGGTCGAGGCAGCCCTGCAACCGGTGGAGATCTTCTTTCGATTTACCGGCACGTTCGCCGATTTCCAGCATCTGCCGCAGAATGATGACATATTGCTGGCCGCAGAAAATAGACTCGCCTTTTCCGGCGCGGGAGAAGCGCAGAATAATATCGTTCCAATCGCCGTGGAATGTCAGCGGGAATCCTTTTGCCCCGAGGTTGTTTTCGGTGAAATCGACCCCGCGCATCAAATGTTCCCAAACCGTCGCCGAGCCGTACGTGGTCCAATTGTCCTTCTCCGACAGCCACGGCACCTCTTTTTCGAGCAGACTGTAATCGCCGGTTTCGGCAAGAATCGCGTAGACCACCATCGGCATCCAGAGATGGTCGTCGGCATGTTTGGATGCACCGCGCGACATCGCCGGGCCGTCTTCCGGATAGCAGGTATGCAGTGCGTGCCCGTCTTCAAACTGCTGCGAAAGCAGATAGAGACACATTTCCTCCGCCCATTTCGGATCGCGGTACGCCACGCCGACCATATCGGTTGCGGTGTCACGGTAACCGAAACCGCGGTAACCCGGAGCATGCCACGATGTTGAGCGCGAATAGCGGCCGTTATGCACGGTCTGAATCGGGCTCCAGATGTTAATCTGGCGGGCAATATCGGCGTCCGGAACGGATACCTGCATTTTGCTCAAATGATTATCCCACCAGCCGGTGAGTTTCGCGAACTGCGCGTCGATGGCTTCATGGCTGCGGAAAATTTCGAGGTCTTTTTTGATCTGCGCCAAGGTTTCTTTGTGTTTGATCAAACCGCCCGGAGCCACGCCCAGCGTGAATACAACCCGGTCGGATTCACCCGGTTTCAGGGTGATGTTGACATTACCCGCCGCGCACGGATGCCCGCATTCAATGGTATCGTTTCCACAGTGCCCTTTTTCCAAAGCAACCGGATTCTGTTCATAACGGTACGGCCCGAGGAATTTTTCGCGGTCGCCGGACCAGCTGTCCATTTTACGATCGGCCGCCATCCAGATCAGCGGAACATCTTCCACAAACGGCTGGGGCGTGTGCTGATAACGGTAAATAATCGCATCAAGATCTTCTTCGTAAAACGTGGTGACCTGCGACTGAATGTAGTAGCCGTAAAACAGGTCGGTCGTCCATTCAAGCTGCGCGAGGTCGGCATAGGCATACAGGCCGAGCTCTTTTTCTTCACCCGAATTATTGGTGATTTCGAGATCGTAAACCATGGCGTCAACGTCCATGGCGCAGGAAAGGCGCAGTTTTGCGGTTACGCCGTTTTTAGAACCTTCGAAAATGGAATATCCGGCGTGGTGCTCGGCATACCACGAATCCAACGGTGTTTCGGAGGGGCGGAAGGTCGGTGACCAGTGCGTGCCGTCTTTTTCGCGGACATAGGTGTAAAAGCCGGGGCCGTCCATGGGAACGTTCTGGTAGCGGTAGTGCATCAAACGGTAGGTAATCGGGCTCTTCCACCAGGCGAATCCCCCCCCTGCCTGCGAGACAAAAGCGTGCAGTTTTCCGTTGGAAAGATAGTTAATCCACGGGGTCGGGAGGTCACTGCGGTTGATCCGGATCGACCGGTTTTCATCATCAAAACTATAAACTTCGTTACTTTTCATATTCACCCTAGAATTCCATCGATAAATTCGCTCGACAATAGTTCTTTCGGCCCACATATTGCGCCGATGTTAATGTAAACATCTGTTCATGGTGTATCAGGCTAAGCCCTGTCCTGTCCATGTTTTTTTGTTTGAATATGTCTCCGTTAACACCACAATTTCGGCGTTGAGAAGGCAACATTGTTAAAAACACCCGCTTTTTCCGGGTTTAGAAAGGAATTCATGAAAATCAGCCAAACCGAACCCATCCCGTCGGATTTCGAAAAAAAACTCAAGCCGGTCGGCCGCATTCTCGAAGATCCGGACTACAATGTCTGGGGCTGTTCCCCCATTTGGGGCGATGACGGCAAAGTGCATGTCTTTTACTCCCGCTGGAAAAACGAAGCCAAACATCAGGGCTGGATCACCTGCTGCGAAATCGCCCACGCAGTGTCGGATTCGCCGGAAAAACCATTTGAAACAGTCGATGTAGCCGTAACCGGACGCGGCGGCGACTGGTGGGACGCGATGACCTGCCACAACCCGACCATTCACAAAGTCGGCGATAAATATGTCCTCTTTTACATGGGAACCTCCGACGGCACGCCGTACACCAAACGCGTCGGCATGGCGACTTCGGACTCCCTTTACGGCCCGTGGGAACGGACGGATAAACCCATCATTGAGCCGAATCCCGACCCGAACGCATGGAATTCCATCTGCACCACCAACCCGGCTTTTGTTCAGCACCCGAACGGCGAACTGTGGCTCTATTACAAATCATGGCGCATTACAGACTGGGAAAAAGACCTCGAAAACGGTCTGCGCGTTGCCACCGCCGACGTCGGCAAATTCACGAACCGGCAATATGGCCTCGCCGTTGCAAAAGACCTCAACAGCCCGTTTGAAAAAGTCGGCGACGGCCCGATTATCGATCTCAGCCACCTCGGCGAAAACGCGCAGTCCGAAGATGCCTATATCTGGATTGAAGATGGCAAATTCAAAATGATCATGCGCGATATGGGCTACTGGAACCACGAATACGGTCTGATGTTTGAATCCGATGACGGGATTAAATGGGGCATGCCCACCGTCGCGTTTTATGAAGGATCAAAATACATCAAAGAGCCGCCGAACGGCATTGAGCGCGAAGGCCGCTTCGAACGCACGCAGGTGCTTCTGAAAAACGGAAAACCGGACTATGTTTTCTTTGCGATGGTCGGCGGAAAATACAACACCAGCTCCGGCGTTGTACTCAAAGTCGATTAGTTTAAACAACTCGAAACCGGGGCAGGACGGGTATATATCCTGCCCCCTTCAACTATATTTGAACACCAAGACACAAAGTCCCCGAAGGAACTCAACAGCTTATCCCACTACACTTCGTGTTCTTTGTGCCTGTGTGTTAAATTATACTTCTATCTGAGGAGTATTTTATAATGATGCGCGGAGTTTTTTCATTCAATCAGGGCTGGCGCTTCCTTCAGGAAGACGTGCAGATACGCAATTTCGAATCCATCCACCACCGTTATTTTGACGCGCCCGAGTGGATTAAATCCGGCAACAACGGACTGGCCAAAGTCGGTTACCCCGACCAGCAGTGGAAAGCCGTCGATCTGCCGCACGACTTTTTGCAGGACAATGCGTTTTCGCCCGATGCAGCCTGTTCCCACGGGTCGATTGAAAAAGGGATCGCGTGGTATCGCAAAACGTTTGAAATTCCGGCCGAAGACAACGGGCGGCGCATTCAACTTGAATTCGGCGGTATTTACCGCGATTCGCAGGTCTGGGTGAACGGCCACTTTGCCGGGCGCCATCTCAGCGGCTACACCAGCTTCTGTTTCGACATTTCCGAACTGCTCAACTATGGCGGTCATAACGTCGTTGCCGTCCGCTGCGATGCCAACCTCGCCGAGTTGTGGTCGTACGAAGGCGGCGGTATTTACCGCGACGTCAACCTCATCAAAACCGACCCCGTCCGCGTTGATTGGTGCGGCACATTTGTAAATCCGGCTGTAAAAGAAAACTGCGCCAAACTGACGATCGAAACAACGGTTCGAAACGACCGCCTTGAAGCCGTTGAATGTGAAATCTGTTCAACCGTAATCGATGCCGAAGGGCGCGAAATTTTAACCGTCGGTTCGCCGGAAAAAATTGAACTCGACGGTATTTCAACCTGTATTCAAACCGCGACCCTGCACAACCCGGTTTTGTGGGACGTTGAAAACCCGTATCTTTACACCCTAAAGACCGATATTTTTGCAGACGGAAAAAAGGTCGATGAATACACCACCGATTTCGGTATCCGCACCATTCATTTCGACGGAGAAAAAGGATTTTTCCTCAACGGAAAACCGCTGAAGCTGCGCGGCGTCTGCAACCATCAGGATCATGCCGGCGTCGGAACCGCAATCCCCGACAGCCTGCAGGAATGGCGGATGATTCAGATGAAAAATATGGGGGTGAATGCGCTGCGCACTTCGCACAATCCCCCCACCCCGGCCCTGCTCGATATCTGTGACCGCATGGGAATTCTGGTGATGGACGAAACCCGGCTGACCGGATCTTCGCCCGAATTCCTCCAGCAGCTCGAAGACCTCATCCGGCGCGACCGCAACCACCCTTCCGTCATCATGTGGTCGCTCGGAAACGAAGAGATGAATGTACAGTGGAGCGAAGTCGGCGTGAAACAGCTGCGCCGAATGCAGAACCTTGTGCACAAACTCGACCCATCGCGTCCGGCAACTTATTCGATGAACTGCGACTGGCTCGAAATCGCCGATATGTATCACGCTCAGGGATTCCGGCTGGACGTTTTCGGCGCCAATTACAACTACACCGGACACGGCGTCGAAAACGAACAGTACGATAAATTCCACGCGCGCTACCCCGACTGGCCGATGCTCGGCAGCGAAACCGGCGGATCGTTTGCAACCCGCGGCCTCTACGAACTTGAATACTACGACGGAAAACCGGTCGAACTGAATGAGTTTGGCCACGGCGCACTCTGCTGGGAAAACGAACACCTCAAAGAAACCGCATCGGCTTACAACAATGGACTGACACCGTGGGGCATGTCGATTGACGCAACATGGAAAGCCTGCGCCGAACGCGACTTTATGGCGGGTACCTTCCTTTGGACCGGCTTCGACTATCGCGGCGAAACCTACCCTTACGCATGGCCCGCCGTCATCACCCGCTTCGGCATCATGGATCTGTGCGGCTTCCCGAAAGACGCCTATTTTTATTACAAGGCGTGGTGGAACCCGGAACCCCAGCTGCACCTGTTTCCGCACTGGAACTGGGCCGGAAAAGAGGGGCAGGAAATCAAAATCCGCGCTTACGCAAACTGCGCTGAAATCGAGCTGTATTTAAACGGCGAACGCCTTGGCCGCAAACCGGTCGAAATCAACGGCTATTTTGAAACGATGGTTGAATACCAACCGGGCAAACTCGAAGCCGTCGGATTCGATACAGGCGGAAATGAAATCCTGCGCACCGTTAATGAAACCGTCGGCAAACCCGCCGCTATTCGGGTTATTCCGGATCGCACCCTGTTAAACGCCGACGCGCGCGACACCGCGATCTGCCGCGTTGAAATTATCGATTCCGCAGGCCGACTGGTTCCAACCGCAAATAATACCGTTGAGTTTTCACTCGAAGGCAGCGGTAAACTGATCGGTGTCGGCAACGGCAATCCCACCTGCCACGCGCCGCCGAAAGGAAATACGGTTCCCGCCTTTTACGGCCTCTGTCAGGTGCTGATTCAATCCGCCGATAAACCCGGCGAAATCATTCTAAGGGTGAAATCGCCCGGCCTGTCCGATAGTTCAGTTGAATTCAAAACCTCAACCGGGAAAATGCTCCCCGTTATCCCCGGAATCTACAACCGGGTAGACCGCATTGAAATCGACGCCAATCCGGTGGATGGAATTTTATAAGAAGGAGCAGTTCATGATGATGAAAAAAGCGATGTTGACAACCCTGCTCGGCGCAATAACCGGCCTTGTTGTTGCGGCGGAACTTTCACCCGAAATCCTCGAACAGCTCGGCCCCGCCGGACGCGCGGCCTATAACGATCATCTGCATTTGACCGATGTGGTGATGAAAAACTATCCGTGCAAAACGGAGATTCAGGTCAACGGCAACTATGAAAAACTGACCAAGGTTTTCTTTTTAACCAACGCCGTTGTCGTCGATGGAGAAGCATCCATTCCCGTTCCGCCGGAAGTCGCGCGCCACTCGCAGCTCTTCCGCAGTTTTTCCGTTGAAGGCGAAGGCCTGCTCGGTATCAGCCGCGTTGATTTTGTTTCCGAAAACGACGGTTTCCGCGAAACCAAAATGGGGCAGCATTCCGACAAACAATTCCTAATCGAAGCCGTACTGGCCAACTTCAAAGACGGCGCAACCTATAAAATGGTTTTCAAAGGCAAGGGCACGGTGAAAAATATCTACCTCGCCAACTGGGAAGGCATCGCCACCGAATTCAATCCCAGCCCCTACCTTGCTCCCGGCCTCGATAAGCCGGTAATGGATGTAGAGGTGAAAATCGACGCCACAAAATACCGCTCCATCGGCGGCATCTGCGAGCTCCAGCGCGACCGCTACTTCCGCTACTACGCCTCGCCCAATATGGATCGCGCCGGCAAAGAGCCCTATTTCAAAGGCAAAGGATTCCTCCCCGGCCGCCAGATCGAAAAACTCGCTTTCCTGCTGGAAGACCGCTACGGCGCAGCCGATCGTATGCCCTTCATAAAAGAAGATCCCAAACGCCCCGGCTACGCCGACCTCTCCTTCTTTGAAGAAAACAAAGGCATGTTCTGGCGCTTTGAAGGCACCGACCCCGATCTTAAATTCGCGATGTGTTTCGATATGTGGCCGAGTTTCATGGAACCGGAGATCGAAGGCATCGCCAACACGATGGGTACGCCCGAAAACTATGACGCCGCCACCGAACTGGCCGTTGAATACCTTAAGGCGCAGGTGCGCGACAGCGGTCTGACCGCCACCTGGTGGGAAGTTAAAAACGAGTGCGATATTCAGATGGAATGGATGTGGCACTGGCAGAGCGGATATGACGGCTGGAAAATGCTGGCTGATTTCCACAACACCATGGCAGAGGGCATCCACGCCGCCCTGCCCGAAGTCAAAGTCGGCGGTCCGGCTTCGGCCTATATTCAGCCGCATCTCAAAAACTTTGACCTCTGGTCGCACCACAAACGCTTCATGGAACTGACCAAGGGCAAACTCGATTTCTATTCCCACCACTTCTACGAACTCGCCTCCAACAACACCTATATGGAACAGTGGAACGGGCGCAACAGTTATGCGCAGGGCATCATGGAATGCACCCTTGATTTGATCAAAGCACAGATGACCGCAATGGAATACGAAGTGCCGATTTTGATCACCGAGTTCGGCACCCTCAACGCACCGCGCGGCGACCTCGGTTTCTGGGTTCACGTCAAAAACGTCAACAACCTGATGATGAATCTGCTGACCCGCCCGCAGGATATCGACATGGCCGTCCCGTTCATTCTGACCTATATGCACTGGGATCCGCATGCAACCGAATCGTTTATCCACATGTATGACGACGGCGAATTTTACAAAACCAAAAACACCTACCTGCTCGATCTGTGGGACGACTATAACGGCAAGCGCGTCGAATCCTCCGCCAACCACCGCAAGATTTTCACGCACACCGTGCTCGATGGCGACGTATTGCGGATTGCGCTCAACAACCGCTCCGACCAGCGGGCAAAAGTCAACATTTCCGCCGTACTGCCGAAGGGCGTGAAAGCGGTTTCCGCAACACGCAAAATGCCGGTCTATGAAAAAGGCGAAATGAAGTTTATCCGCGAGCCGCTCAACGATCTTTCTGCTGTCGATATCGGCGTTGAAGTCACCCAGCTCATCACCGTCAAACTTTCGGAAGCGCCCGAACTGGAAACCACTCAGAACGAAACCGTTTGGTATGCGCCCGACACTGCGGTTAAAGCCGACGGCCCGGCTGAATTCAAAATCAAGGTTTCAGCCGATGAGCTTGCAAAAAAAGGCAGCAAAGCGATTCTGCGAATCGGCCTGTATCGATCCGGCGGCTTTGAAAAAGGCTTAACCGCTTCGGTCAACGGCAAAGCAATCGGCCGCATCGACCTCTCCTACAGCAAAGGCGCCCCGAATTTCTTCGACTTTTTCGAACTCGATTTTGACCCTTCGCTGTTGAAGACGGAAAACACCGTAAAGGTGGAACTGGAGGAACCCGACGCCTTCATCTCCACGGTCAAAATCCGCCTGTTCACGGAGTGACCGGATGAGAAAAAAAGCATTCAACTGCCTGCTCCTTCTGCTTCCGCTGGCCATATTCGCCGACCCGCCCCCACCGCCAGAAGGGTTTAAGTGGGAGGTTGACCCCCGCTTCACCGACGAGTTTGAAGGCAACAAGCTGGACGGCGAAAAATGGCACGACCACCACCCCCGCTGGAAGGGCCGTCCCCCTGCCAAATTCATACCCGAAAATGTCTTCGTCCAAGACGGGATGCTCCATTTAAAAAACGGGATGCTCGATGAACCGGTTGCCGACCGGAACGATACGTTCACCATCGGCGGGGCCGCCGTTGTTTCAAAAAAAATCGAGGCCCATTACGGCTACTATGAATGCCGGTTGAAAGCATCCGGCATTTCCATGTCGTCGACGTTCTGGATGAGCAACGGGGGGCATGAATACAAAGGTATCGGGAACGTATCGCAGGAGCTCGATATTCTTGAAACCGTCGGCGGCGCGAAAAAGAACCCGGCCTATGCCAATTACATGAACTCCAACACGCACGTCTGGCACAACCGCTCCAGCCTGAAGGCCGGGAATAAAGCCAAACTGCCGGGTAAAGCGGACGAGGATTTCAACATTTACGGCTGCTGGTGGGAAAACGCAAACACCTGCCATTTTTACCTTAATAACCAGCATGTCGGCACCGTCAATTTTGACACGTCGCTGATTCCCCACCCCTTTGAACATCCGATGCACATTAATATGGTGACGGAAACGTACGACTGGGAAATCCCCCCGACGCCGGAAGAGGTGAATAACCCGGAAATCAATACCACCCGGATCGACTGGGTTCGCGTTTACACCCTTGAACCGGCGGACGGAACCCTTTCGGAGTG
>QKFE01000327.1 GCA_003252225.1 Kiritimatiellales bacterium
AAATGCCCACTTCGCCGAAATCTGCGGAAACTGCAACATCACCTTTATCGGCCCGTCGCCCGACTGTATCCGGAATATGGGGGATAAAGCCGTTGCGCGCGAAACCATGAAAGCCGCCGGCGTTCCGATCACCCCCGGATCCGACGGTATTCTGAAAAACTCCACGGAGGCCATCGCGCTCGCGCAGAAAATGGGCTATCCGGTGCTGCTCAAAGCCGTTGCCGGCGGCGGCGGCAAAGGAATGCGTGTGGCCCGCAACGATGTTTCTCTGGCACAGGGTTTCATGGCTGCGGCCGCCGAAGGCGAAGCCGCTTTCGGCAACCCCGATCTGTTCATGGAAAAATACATCGAATCCGCACGCCACGTTGAGGTGCAGATTATCGGCGACAAACACGGGAACGTCTGCCATATCGGTGAGCGCGACTGTTCGATTCAGCGCCGCCACCAGAAACTCGTCGAAGAAGCGCCCTGCCCGACGCTGAGCGATGCAGAGCGCAAAGCGCTCGGCGATGCGGCGGTCAAAGCCGCCAAAGCCGTCAATTACGACAGCGCCGGAACCCTTGAATTCCTTTACGACGAAACCGCAAAGAAATTCTATTTCATGGAAATGAACACCCGTATTCAGGTGGAACACACCGTTTCCGAAGAAGTGAGCGGAATCGATCTGCTTAAAGAACAGATCCGTGTGGCGGCCGGCGAAAAACTCTCCTTTACGCAGGAGGATGTGAAAATTAAGGGCCATGCCATTGAATACCGTGTGAACGCGGAAGATCCGTACAACAACTTCACCCCGTCCCCCGGGCCGGTTGAAGCGGTTCACTTCCCCGGCGGCCCCGGCATCCGCATCGATTCGCACGTCTATTCCGGTTACGTCATTTCCCCCTATTATGACAGCATGATCGGTAAAATCATCGCCAAGGGCAAAGACCGGAACGAAGCCATTGCGCGGATGCGCCGCGCACTCGAAGAGTTCACCATTAACGGGCCGCACACTTCGGTTCCGCTTGGTGAAGCGCTGATGGTGGACGGTCGGTTTATTGACGGGCGATATAATACCGCCTATCTGGAGCGGTTCATGCACGAAGTATTTCTGAATTCGTAATCACGCCAAAAGAGAGGTTGAAATGTCGGAACTAACAGGGAACGCCGTTGCGGATACGCAGGATCTGGTTGCCGCGGAAAGCCCGGGCTCGGAATACGGCCACATCAGCATTAACAACAATGTCATCGCCATTATCGCCCACGAGACGGCCAAAAAGGTTCCGGGCGTGGTCGAGCTGCAGGGTTCGCTGGCCGACGGAATTGCCGGAATTATCGGCAAAAAGCCGAAGGACCGGGGCATTCGCATTGAAAAAGAAAACGAAGAATTGATGACCATCGATTTGAACGTTGTGCTCGAATTCGGCGTCCGAATCCCCGAAATCTGCGTACAGCTTCAATCGGCCGTCAAAGCAGCCGTTGAAGAAATGACCGGCCAACAGGTTTATGCCGTGAACATTGTGGTTCAGGGCATTCGGAATATGGAAGACAAACGCAACGAAGGCGAGTAAATCATGAAAGCGCGCTCAGGCAGGCTCGGTGAATTCGTAATGACCGTTTTTCTTTTGGTGATCGGCGGAGCTATGATTTACGGCGCCGCCGTTGAACCGCTGGTCGGTGAAGTTATTGTTAATCTGATTTCGATCCCGATCGCAAGCGGTCTGTTCGGTGCTGCGCTGATTATGGCCGTTGTTCTCCGCTGGGTCGGGTGCCGGTGCAAACCGAAAGATTCATTCATTCAATTCACTTCCGAAGAAGGCAGCGTGGGGATCAGTACCAAAGCCATTCAGGATTTTATCGTCCGGATCTGCAAGGAATTCGCGGCGGTGCGGGATTTGGATGTCCGGCTTGTGAAAGACCGCAATGCGCTGGATTTGGCGCTGAATATCAAGGTGGTTTCCGGCAACAGAATCCCCGAACTGTCGATGGTGCTGCAAAACCGTATTCGCGAAAGCGTCCGCGAATCGCTGGGAATCGACGAAATCCGCAATATCACCATTCAGGTGAAGGAAATCGTCGGCGATCCGGCAAAGCACATTGAAACAGAAGACCCCCAATAACTCTGCTCATTGAGGCTGATTATGGATCTCCAGAAAATACAGGCCGAAACGCGCGCCGTTTCGGAACAGATTTTTGATGAACTGGCGGAAACCGTCGAACAGGTTGCGCAGGAGATGACCGCCTGCCTGAAAGCCGGAAATAAGGTGATGGCCTGCGGAAACGGCGGAAGCTCGTCCGATGCCCAGCATTTTGCCGGCGAACTGGTCAACCGGTTTCTGCTTAACCGGAAGCCCTATGCCGGCCTCGCGCTGAACACCGATGCCGCCGTATTAACTTCAATCAGCAACGACTTTTCGTACGAAGAGATCTATTCCAAACAGGTTGAAGGGCTCGGCCGACCGGGCGATATCCTCGTCGGCTTTTCCACCTCCGGCAATTCCGGCAATGTGGTAAAAGCGTTTGAGGCGGCAAAAAATAGGGGCATAAAAACCGCCGCCTTCACGGGCGGAACGGGCGGTAAAATGCTTCAGCTGGCCGACTTGGTTCTGTTGATTTCGGCCTCATCGC
>QKFE01000350.1 GCA_003252225.1 Kiritimatiellales bacterium
GTGCCGCATTAATGTTAGGTAAGGGGGTGGGGTGCGGGGAGGGGGCAAAAAAAAGCGGGATGCGCCGAGGCGACATCCCGCAGGGATTGGGGGAGGTGTAAAACTTAGTAGGCCGTCACCGGGATGAATCCGATTTCTTCAACCATTTCCTGACCGTCTTCCGACAGGTGGATGGTCATAAACTGATACAGCGCACTGCCGAGTTTCGGGTAACCGTCGGTGTACATAAACAGCGGGCGGGCAATCGGATATTCGCCAGACTGTACCGTTTCGGCGGAGGGATAAATCCCGTTGATTTTCAGCGCCTTTACGGTTTTGTCCACGAAGCCGAGTCCGGCATAGCCGATTGCGGCAGGAGTGCTTTGAACACGCTGGCGGATGGCGCCGTTCGATCCGACATATTCACAGTCTTCGCGGATTTTCTGCTTATCCATGATTAACCCTTCGAAGGTTTCGTAGGTGCCGGAGTTGGTGTCGCGCGAAATTACCACAATCAGTTTATCCGGGCCGCCGACCTCTTTCCAGTTGGTGATTTTTCCGAGGTAAATATTGCGAACCTGTTCAACCGTCAGATCCTGCACCGGATTGGAAGGGTGAACCAGAATCGGCAGGCCGTCGAGCGCAACCACGTGCGCAACCGGCTGGATGCCCTTTTCTGCTGCGGCTTTGAATTCATTCTCTTTCATCGGGCGGGACATATCGGCCACATCGCACGTCTGATTAACCAGACTTTTGGCGCCGTTGCCGCTGCCGGACTCGGATACGGTGATGTTCACTTCCGGATTCGCCGCCATAAAATATTCGGCAAATGCTTTTGCGATCGGCCCCACCGTGGTCGATCCGTCGATTACGATTTTATCGGATGCCGCTGCTGTGCCGACAACGGCCGCCAGCGCTGTGATTGCGAGCTGTTTCTTCATTGAATTCTCTCCTTAATGTTAGGGGTTACTGTAAGTCCTTCATTAAATCTGGGTTAACCTTGCGCCGGCCCGGTTAGAGAATTGTGTTCCGATTGTTAAGAAATGATGAGAACTAACTTTTTCCAAATAAACCTTGAAACAGAAATGAACCACGGATGAACGCGGACAAACACGGATGTTTCAAGAAGATAGAGAAGAAGCGGAAAACACCCGTGAACTGAGCGGAATAATTGCCGTATATCCTTGGTTATCCGTGTCCATCCGTGTTTATCTGCGGTTCCATTCTCGAATTCAGGACAAAAGAAAAGGGCGCCCTTTCGGACGCCCGGGTGTATGAGGAACATACAGGGGGAGTGTGTTAAAATTTTGCCATGAGGTCGAGCATCAGCGTGTTGAACTGCTGGTTGTAAACGGTGCCGGTTCGATCCGGTGTGCGCTGTGAGTAGATGTAGGTCAGACCGAAATCCAGATTTTTGGCAATATTGTACGCCGCTTTGATGCGGTGTCCGCGAACGCCGGTTCCGCCGTCTGCGAAGTCTGAGTCGGTGAAATACCCCGGTGCTGCAAAATATTCCAGATCGCGCCAGTCATATTTCGCTTCCCATTTTCCCTTCTTTGCATCGCCGAATTTAATGCCTATGCAATAGCCCTCGTTCTGTTCGCTGATCGCCGTGTTGTTGACCACATTTCCGTACAGTTTTATCGGCAGAGCCTCGATGGCTTTGATGCCGAGTTCGGCGAAGACTTCCGCAATGCGGTAATCTACAAGGTAATTTCCGGTGTATTGCGGGTCATTGAATTCGGTCGAATTATCGTATGCGTAAAGCGAACCGCCGACCGTCAGTTTTGTTTTCCCCATGCCCTGCTCATAGCCGAACTGAGCCGATCCCAGATTGAGGTCGCTTGTTCCTGACGTTTCCTGAACGCGGTAGTAACCAACGCTGCCGAACAGGCCTGAATTCCCGAACTGACCGTTGTAGTCGTATGCAATTCCTTCCGGGTTTACATCGCTGTCCCAAATCAGGTCGGTCGCATTGTGCCAAACCTGTTTCATTTTACCGAAGGTGGCAGTGCCGTATTTGGCATCGGCAGGCGCGATGGCGAAATAGGCCAGAGAGACCGATACATCGAATCCGTCGAAATTGCTTCCGAGCGTTTCATTGCCGCTGTTGGCTTTGCTGCCGGTGCGGATTCCGATGCCCGCGGTGGTGAAGTCATTCACATCCGCATAAGCGCCGAGTCGAACCCGGATGCGCTGAATATTTTTCGTGGTTGAAAGATCGTCGCCGTTTTTATTTTCCGCTTCGACGTGCTGGAAACGGTAACGGATATCGCCCTTGATTTTAATGTGATCGGTCCAGTCGGCTTTCTTTTCCGGAGCCGGTTTCTTTTCCAGTTCTTCGAGGCGTTTTGAAAGCGCATCGATTTCACTGCGCAGCGCGTCGGTATCTTCCGCGGCAAAAACGGATACCGCCGAAACCGCCAGAACAGCCGCAATACATTGCTTCAGTTTAATATTCATATTCATCCTCCATTCAGGTTTTGTTAGCCAAATTTTGTTTCCGGTTTTCCGAAAACCCCTTTATTGCCGGGAAGGGCGGGTTCAGCCCCGAATCGCTCCCCGAATGTTCAGGAAATGTTTCAAACACGTTCGCATCTCCCTGAAAATATGAGCGTATGATTAGGCATTAAATGTTAGCGGATTGTGAGGTTGCGGTTAGAGACTCGTATCCGAACCGCGGGGGATTTTGAAGGGGGGTGGGGCGCGGGGAGGGGGAATTCCGGAAACTTGAAATCTGAAACCGGAAACCTGAAATCAAAAAAAAGCCCGGTTTCTGATTGGAAACCGGGCGGTGTTTGAAAAGTGCCGTCTGTTTATTTTTCCCCGGCAACCACTTCGGCGATATTCAGCGCGTGGTCTTTCATCCGGCGGTAATAATTCAGAATATCGGTGAACGCGAGGCTGAAGAAGGGCGATACCTCTTCGTTCTGCAGGCGCTCAAGATGCTGCCGCCGGAACTCTTTCATCTGCGCGGTAATCGCGGAGCCTTCGGAATTGGCCCAGGTCAGCAGATCGCGCTTGTTCTGTTCTTTTACATGTTTGTTCACGCGGGTGATGTAAGTCAGTACACGGTCGTTGAGTGCCAGCAGTTTTTCGCGGGCGGGGCCGTCGAGCGGCAGTCCCATTTCCTCCAGTTTTTTAACACCCTTAAGAACGCTGGCGGCATAGTCAGAAAGGGTTTCATATTCATCGGCCATGCGCATCTGTTTGTGAGCTTCTTTGGTGATATCCTGCGGAACCTGCCCGGCGACCAGATGGCTGAGGAAAACGAAAATCTCTTTCTGGACGTTGTCGAGGATCTCTTCGCGGTGGAAAAGTTTTCGCGAGATTTCCGGGTCGATGCGCTCGCTTTCGAGGCAAATGTGCAGTTTTTCGAGCATGGCGGTGACCGATTCGCCCATGAAATTGAGCTGCTGCTGCGACTGCACAATGCTGAGCGACGGGGTGTCGAGCATGCGGACGTCAAGATAGGTCAGGTGGGCGATTTCCTTGGTTTCCTTATCGGGAACCAGTTTGGTTACCAGTTTGCCGAGCAGTCCGGCGAACGGCAGGAACAGAATGACGTTGGCCACATTGAACGAGGTGTGAACCAGTGCGATTCCGGCGGTGATGGCCTGACCGAATTTACTTTCGTCCATCGTTTCAATCGAGATTTCAAGCGGGTTTAAACCGGTTTTCCATGCAATCAGTCCGGCCACCCATTTGATCGCCAGCGGGAAAAGGATGATAAACCAGCAGGTTCCCAGAACATTGAAGAGAACGTGGGCGTAAGCGGCGCGTTTCGCGGCGGCGGTGGTACCGAGCGAGGCCAGCCAGGCGGTGATGGTGGTGCCGATATTTTCGCCCATGACCAGCGCGGCAGCGGTCTGGAATTCAATCACTCCGGTGGCGGCGAGGCCGATTGTGATCCCGAGTGTGGCCGAGGAAGACTGCACAATCATTGTCAGAATACAGCCGACCGCCGCGCATTTGATGATGCCGAGGTGGGTTGTGGCCTGGAAGGCGTGGAACCACGCGTTGAACTCTTCGTGGGAGCGTAGCGGTTTAAAACCGTTTTTCATCAGTTCGAGGCCGAAAAAGACCATGCCGATGCCCATTACGGTCATGCCGATATACCGGAGCCGGTCGGTTTTGGAGAAAAGGAAAAAGAAGGCGGCAATACCCAGCATGGGCAGTCCGTGTTTTCCGATCTCGAGCACAAGGATCCAGCCGGTGATGGTGGTTCCGATATTTGCGCCGAAAATCACTCCGATCGACTGCATCAGCGTCATGATTCCGGAATTCACAAACCCGACGACCATGACGGTGGTGACCGAGCTGGACTGTACAAGGCAGGTGACCAGCAGTCCGACAATTACCCCCATTACGCGGTTGTTCGTGGCGACGCTAATCATTTTCCGAAGACGTTCGCCGGAAACGGCTTGCAGTCCTTCAGACATATATTTCATTCCGAGCAGAAAGACGCCGAGTCCCCCGACCACTTGCGAGGCAATTTTCCAGAACAGTGCTAAATCCATGATCATCCCCTAATTCGGTTGGTTTGAAAAATGCGCGGCGAAACTAACAGAATCCTAACGGAAAGCTAAACCTTAATTGTTAGCATTTTGTTAGCGCTGTTCGGGCGCTTTTTTGAGGGGGATGGTGAGGATAAAGGTGCTGCCGATTCCGACGCTGCTTTCGACGCGGATAGTACCTTCATGGGCCTGCATGATGTGTTTTACGATGGAAAGCCCGAGACCGGTGCCGCCCAGCTTGCGGCTGCGGGCGGTATCGACCCGGTAGAACCGTTCAAAGAGGCGGTCGAGGTGTTTGCGGTCGATGCCGAACCCTTCGTCTTTGACGTAAATAATGACTTTGTCAGGCTGCTTTTCGGCCAGTACAAGCACGCTTTTTTCCGGTTCGGAATATTTCACCGCATTGACGATCAGATTCACCAGCGCCTGTTCAATGAGCGGGGCGTTGATTTCCAGTGTAAGGTCGTCGGGGCAGATCATTTCAACCTTAATATTCTTTTTCCCGGCCTGCAGCTGGCAGAGATAGATTGCGGTTTCAATCACTGCGGCCAGTCTGGTTTCCTCCTTCATCACGTGCCCCTCTTTCTGTTCGAGGCGGGAGAGAGTGAGGAGGTCATCGATAATGGCGTTCAGCCGACCGGCCTGCTGACTGATGATTTCGAGAAAGCGCAGAATATCGGGGCCGTGGTTCCAGTCCCCGGAAAGCAGGGTTTCAACAAACCCTTTAATGGAGGTGATCGGTGTTTTCAGTTCGTGCGAAACATTGGCGACAAAATCGGAACGTACAGTTTCCAAATGGCGCAACTGAGTGACATCGCGCAGGACAATCAGTGCGCCCATAGATTCATTTTCGGCGTTCCATAAAACGGTTCCGCTGGCCTGAATCTGTTTTTCGTTTTTCCCGCTGAGGGTTAAATCGCGCGAAATCGCTTTTTGGGAACCGATTACGGCTTTGATGAATTCCTGCAGGTTGGCGTAGCGAACCACCTGCTGAACCAGTTCGCGTTTGGTTTCACTATGGTTCACACCGAGGATTTCGCCGGCGACCCGGTTCATATGGATAATGCGCTCGCGTTTGTCGATGGCCAGCACGCCTTCATCCATACTCGAAAGGACGGCGTTCTGTTCATTGCGCTGTTCGATGACGGTGGAAAGGGTTTTATTCAGCTGTTCCGACATCGTGTTCAGCGATTCCGCCAATTGATCCAGCTCAACGGCCTGCTGTGCCGGAATACGGTGGCTGAAATTCCCCTCGGCAAACTGCCGGGCCGCGCGGCCCATTCCGCTGAGGGGCTCGGTAATCCGCCGAACCACAAAAATACAAACCCCCATCGCCAGCACCCCCGTTAAAATAGAGGTGAAAATGATCCGAACCGTCATATTGTTCAGTTCCGCCTCAATGGCGGTCATCGGCAGCGAAGCACGTACGGCGCAGAGGATTTCGCTGTTTTCGTTTTTCAGCGGAACCGCAATATACATCATCTCCTGTTTCAGCGTACGGCTGAAACGGCGATCCATTCCAGCGTTGCCGCCGAGCGCCTGCTGGATTTCAAGGCGGTTCCCGTGGTCTTCCATATTCGCCGGATTTTCGTCGGAATCTCCGACCACGATGCCGTCGGGCATAATCACGGTGAAACGCGTTTGAACTGATTTTCCCAGTTTTTTGCAAAGGGCGTCGATTTTTTCGGTATTGCCGGATTCAACCAGCGGGAAAGCATGTTCCGCGAGCAGCACGGCCCGGGTTCGGATATCGTTTTCGAGCGCCTGAAAATAGAGGGTTGACGTCGAGTGAAACGCATACAGCGCCACCACCACAATGGCAACAGCGGTCAGTGCCCAATAGGAAGGCAGCAGCAGCCAGAACAGGCGACGTTTTTTCACCCGCTATTCCTCTTCCTTAAAGCGGTAGCCGATGCCCCGGACGGTCTCGATCATTTTACCGGCCGTTCCGAGTTTTTTGCGCAGCCCCACAATCTGCACATCCACCGAGCGATCCGTTACCGGGTAATCCTCGCCGTGCACGGCATCGACAATCTGATAGCGGGTGAAAACCCGGCCCGGCTGCTGGGCCAGCAATTGAAGCACTTTGAATTCAGTGAATGTCAGCACGACATCTTCGCCGTCGACCTCCACTTTATGCCGCGCCGTATCGATCGAAATATTATGCACCACAATCCGTTCATCGCTGATCGCCGGTTGGGCGGCTGTAATCCGGCGCAGCGCCGCTTTCACGCGGGCCAGCAGAACACGGGGGCTGAACGGCTTTGTGATGTAATCATCCGCGCCCAGCTCCAACCCTGTTACAATATCCGCCTCTTCACACAGTGCCGTCAGCATAATAATGGGAATCGCCTGCGTTTTCGGATCGGCCTTCAGTCGTTTACAAACCTCCAGTCCGTCCGCACCCGGCAGCATAATATCCAGCAGAATCAGATCCGGCAGAAACTGGCAGGCAACCGAAAGCGCCTCCTCGCCGGAATCGACCACGCTTACCCGGTATTTATTCCGCTCCAGATTAAACTGCAGCAGTTCCTGAATCGGCGCCTCGTCTTCAACAACCAAAATTTTAATCTTTTCCATGCCGTCAATGTTTCGAATTTACTGAACCCTAACAATCCTTAAAATGTTAGAATGTTGTTATCCGCCTGTTTGGCAAACGTTTAGGGAGGGGGTGCGGGGGAGGGGTGGAATGAACGGAAACTTTGCGGTGTTCCCGAAGTAAAATATCCCGGTAAAAAGCCCCGGCTACGTAGTGTTTCCGAAGCGGAGCGGCGGGAATTTCTCTCAGTAAAACTTTCAAGCTGTTTGTGTATCTGCTTCTCTAACTCGTATGTACGAATGGAGACAGCTGAGTTCAGAAGAGCGCCTCGATGTATTGGAAATGCGGAAACTCAAAAAGCTGCCGTGGCATTCTCCTCCGCATTTTGGAAAAGAAGATGGATTGTATCACATCACGGCGGCCTGCTACGAACACGCCTCTATCCTCTCACAAAAGCAAAGGCTCTCCGATTTTGAATCCCGATTGATTGACGGCATATTGGGGGATGGTGTCGGCGAGATCAAAGCATGGGTGGTTCTCCCGAACCATTATCATTTTCTTCTAAAAACCGATCTTCCGGAGTTCGGAAAATGGATTGGGAAACTGCACAACAAAACTTCCACTCAATGGAATGGGGAGGACGGGCTTCGAGGTCGCAAAGTTTGGCACCGTTACTCCGATAGAAAAATACGGGGGGAAATCCACTATTACCGAACCATCAATTATATTCATTTCAACCCGGTTAAGCATCGTTATGCCGAAAATGCCCGCGAATGGCCGTGGAGCAGTTTCATCGGCTATGAGGAAAAGTACGGCAGGGAAGAGCTGGTGCGCTGGTGGCTTGATTACCCGATAACCGGGTATGGGATCGGTTGGGATGAATGATCCCTCTCCGCCGCGCTCCGAGGGAACTACGTAGAATAAACCGATTGACTGATCCCTCTCCGCTACGCTCCGAGGGAACTACGTAGAGCAAACCTATTGTAATGTTCGTGGAGGCATTATTCCTGTCTGGCTATGTAGTGTTCCCGAAGCGGAGCGAAGGGAATAAAGCTTCCTCTTTGTAGTATTCCCGGAACGGAGCGAAGGGAGTAAAGGTTTCCGCTTTGTAGTGTTCCCGACGCGGAGGGAATATTCTCTTCGGTGGTTTGACATCTTCTCGCCTTTACCCATAGATTTTCGCTTTAGGAGCAATCATGAGTGAATACGCCCAAATCCCCATGCAGTTTGTCGGCCCGTTGCGGGTATCCGGAAATACCGTTCAAGGCGAATTTGAAGTGCCGCTGGCCACCTACGAAACACCCCTTTGGCCTTCCGTCAACCGCGGCGCGCGCATTTCCATGAAATGCGACGAAGGGATAAAATGCACCGTTATCGATGAACGGATGACCCGCTCCGTGCTGTTCGAAGCACCCGATGCCGGCGCCGCCCTTTTTGCCCTCGAACAAATTAAGGCCGATTTTTCCGAACTGAAAACCGTCGTGGAAGGAACCAGCCGCTTTGCCAAATTAATTGACCTGCATTCGCAGATCGCCGGCAATCTGCTGTTCATCCGCTTTGAATTCACTACCGGCGACGCTTCCGGCCATAATATGTGCACGCAGGCCGCCGAAGCGCTGATGAACCGCATTCTCGAAAAACAGCCCGATTTAAAATACGGCTCCATTTCCGGCAACTACTGCTCCGACAAAAAAGCCACCGCCGTCAACGGTATCCTCGGCCGCGGAAAATATGTCGTCGCCGAAATTTTAATTCCCGGAAAAATATGCCGACGTTTCCTCAAAACCGAACCGCATAAAATCGCCGAACTCAACATCCGCAAAAATCTGATCGGCACCTTGCTTGCCGGCGGATCGCGCAGCGCCAACGCCCATTTTGCCAATATGCTTTTAGGCTTCTATCTCGCCACCGGGCAGGACGCCGCCAATATCGTCGAAGGCTCGCAGGGCTTAACGATGGCCGAAGTCCGCGGCGATGACCTCTATTTTTCTGTTACCCTGCCGAATTTAATCATGGGTACCGTCGGTAACGGAAAAGGGCTCGATTTTGTTTTGGAAAATATGGCGCGAATGGGCTTAACCGAAAACCGCGAACCCGGCGTAAATTCCCGACGCCTCGCCTGCCTCTGCGCCGCATCCGTCCTTTGCGGCGAACTCTCCCTGCTCGCCGCCCAAACCAATCCCGGTGAATTGATGGCCGCCCACCGCCGCATCGAACGCGGGCAATAACTTTTTTTTACCACCCGCTGCGCTGGAGTACACAGAGAGACCGAACGTTTTTACTCCTCTGTGTTCTCTGTACTATCTATCCATCATTTCCTTGTTTTCTGTGCACGTTTTTTAGACGCAAAGCTCGCAAAGAATGAGTGTTACAACTTCGCGACCTTTGCGCTCTTCTGTTAAAAGCCGTGTTCATTCGTGTTCATTGGCTCTTCAAATTTGGTTGCGGCTTCGTCGCGCTGGGTTCTCTGTGCTCTGTGGTGAAAATAGAGCGTAATTTCGACGAAAATAATCCCTCCTAATACAGGGCTAACGGTCTGCTTACGCCCTCTTCATGAAATGCCAACGGCTTCCATAACACCTCCTAATTGTTTCCAAACACAAAACCCGTCGAATGTTCCGCGTCGAAGGGGAAAGTCTGCTGAGACGGAATTGAATTTAACCGAACCCAACCACTTTGACGTTTCAGCAGTTTGACCGGAAACCGGACGGATAAAAAGGCAAAGGCCGCCGGTTCCATCCCCGACGGCGCAGGGATAGGAGTGAAACACTTTGCGGGCGACCGCTTAGGTTTAGGTAGAAAATCAAAGGAGATGGAATAC
>QKFE01000195.1 GCA_003252225.1 Kiritimatiellales bacterium
GAAAATCTTATTACAGTTGAAGAATATCTCAGTTCAGATCCTTCGTCGGAATTCCCTTCGCAGATCATCAATCTCTGCCGGGACTATAAATATCTCGGGGCGGGCTATTACTGTTCACTGCTGGCCGAAGCCCGCGGCGATAAGGTGATCCCCTCGGTTCGGACGATCAACGATCTCAGCCGCCGACGTATGTACACGCTCGGCCTCTCTTCGCTCGAAAAGGCGGTGCAGAAAAACAAGGCGCATCTGATCTGCGATGAGAGCGGTGCGTTTATCCTGCGCGCCTATTTCGGAACCACGCAGAACGAGGATCTACAGGGACTCGCCCGGCAGCTTTTCGACCTTTTTTTCTGCCCGATTCTCGAAACCCGGTTCAAACAAGTTGATAAAATGTGGGTGATTGAGAGCGTTAAGTCGCTTTCCATCCACCAGTTGATCGACAAGGATCAGGATGAATTTGCGGCTGCCCTCGACCATTTCAGCCGGAAGGTATGGCGCCGTCCCCGCCGCAAAAAACGGTATGCCTACGACCTCGCCGTGCTGGCTGATCCGCAGGAGGCTATGCCGCCGAGCAGCAAAAAAGCGCTCGAAAATTTTGTGCTGGCCGGACGGCAAATCGGTATTGATGTGGAAATGATCGGCAAGCGCGATTATCCGCGCCTGACGGAATATGACGGGCTTTTCATCCGGGAGACCACCAATGTTGACCACCACACGTACCAGTTTGCGCAGAAGGCGGAGTTTCTGCATATTCCGGTGATCGACGACACCAACTCCATCCTGAAGTGCGCGAACAAGGTTTATCTCGCCGAGCTGCTGCGGGAAAACGAGGTTTCAACGCCGAATACCCACATTCTCTATAAAGACCGGCCCGGAAGCCTGAAAGAAACGGCCGATGCTCTGGGCTTCCCGCTGGTGTTGAAAATTCCGGATGGATCCTTTTCGCGCGGCGTATTCAAAGTGAAAGATATGCAGGAGCTGGAAAGCACGGCCAAACAGCTCTTCCAGAATTCGGTGCTCGTGCTGGCGCAGGAGTTTATGTACACCGATTTCGACTGGCGCATCGGCGTGCTCGGCGGTCGCCCGCTCTTTGCCTGCAAATATTTCATGTCGAATGGGCACTGGCAGATTTACAACCATGCGGCCACCGGTTCCCGCCGCGCCGGCGGTTATGCCACGATGGCGGTGGAACAGGCTCCATCGCAGGCCATCAAAGTGGCCGTCAAGGCGTCATCGCTGATCGGAATGGGGCTTTATGGGGTGGATATCAAACAAAGCGGCGACCGATTCTCTGTGATCGAGGTGAACGACAACCCCAATATTGATGACGGGGTGGAGGATCTTCATCTGGGGAAACTGCTCTACCACCGCGTCATGGAGCATTTTTTCAGCGAGATGGAGCGCTATCGTTACGGCAAAACCTGATCGCCGCCGGTCGGCCGAATTTTAAAGGCGAGCATGGTCATGTCGTCGGCCTGTCGGTTGTTTCCGGTGAAATCAAGGACTTCGCGGCGGATGTTTGCGAGGAGGTCTGCGGCGGAAGCGTCGGCCATTCTTTCGACGGCTTCAATGAGAGTTTCGGTTCCCCATTCATCGCCTTTGGAATTCATGGCTTCGGTTACGCCGTCGGTGTAGCTGACGAGCAGGTCGCCGGGATGAAGTGAAATATTGCGTGTTTCAATGACGGATTCGAAGGTCGGGCTGTCGACGAGCCCAATGGCGATGCCGGCGGTTTCGGTCTGTTCGGCTTTCGGTTCACCGGCCCGGATGATGACGGGGGCCTCGTGGCCTGCGCGGGCATAACTGAGCAGTCCGGTTTCAAGGTTGAGCACCATGTAAAGCATGCTGATAAACATGTCGTTCGCGAGGTTGGCACTGAGGGTCTGATTGAGCGAAATCAGCATGCTGGAGGGATTGTATTCGTTCTTCGCATTTTCCCGGAGTACGCTGCGGCAGACGGCCATCATCAGCGCGCCGCCGATCCCTTTTCCGCTGACGTCGGCGATGGCGAGTCCGATATGTTTGTCATCGATGTGGATAAAGTCGTAGTAGTCGCCGCCGATTTCCATGGCGGGGTAGCTGAAGGCGGCGATTTCAACCTTAGGGAAAGAGGGAAGTTCTTTCGGGAGCAGTGAAGACTGGATCTGCTGGGCAATGGCCATGTCGTGGTCGAGCTGGCGTTTTTCTTCGAGTGTTTCCTGCAGGCCGGCATAGTGGATGGGTACAGAAGCCTGCGCCGCAAGCGCCTGCGCGAGGTTGAGATCAGACAGGGCGAATTTTCCGCCGGAAGTCCGGTTGATAAGGGTCATTACACCGATCGTGTGGTTCCCGAAGCGCATGGGAACCACAATCATGGTGCGGATACGGAGAAAGTCGACCGGAAGCTGCGGAACCCGCGAATCCATTTCGGCATCTTCGACGAGGATGGAGTTACCGAGTACGGCGGCTTCGCCGATCAGGCCTTTACCAAGCCGGATGGGGGTGCTCAGAACCAGTTTTTCAATTTCACCGGTTGCGCCGTGCGTTAATTGGATGTGTTCCAGATTCACTTCAAACGGCGGCGGAAAAACCCCGGATACGGCGCGAGCGGTGA
>QKFE01000087.1 GCA_003252225.1 Kiritimatiellales bacterium
AGACGCTGAACAAGGACCGGCACTTCCCAATAGGGCCTGCCCTGAATAAAGCGTTCAAAGCCGCGGAACTCCACGATATGCAGCCGCGCCTGGCTTACATCGCCGTTTTCATCCAACAGAATCGTCACCTTGCCGTGGCCTTCGACGCGCGTTACCGGCTCAATTACAATTTTCTTTGTGCTCATTTCAAATCCCTCAATCGTATTTCAGCAGTTCGTACGGCAGTTCAACCGGTTTATCGGTCAGCAACGCGGTCAATGCCGCCCACAGTGTATCGGCAGAAGGCGGACAGCCCGGAAGAAAGTAATCGATTTTGACCACTTCGTGGCAGGGATAAACCTTATTCAAAAGGAGCGGAATTTCCGGATCCTGCGGAACGATGCCTTTGGGGTTATAAACCGTCGGGCCGTCGAGATAGGCTTCGTTGATGCACTCTTCCAACGGAATGTTATTCCGCATCGCCGGAATACCGCCCATCGTTGCGCAGTCGCCGAACGAAATCAGTACATCGCAGTTCTCACGGAATTCGTGCAGCACATGCACATTCTCCTCGTTGCAGCAACCGCCTTCAACCAGACCGACTGCACAGCGCTGTGAAATGTGCTTAATATCATCAACCGGCGAACGGTCAAAATCGACCAGTTCAATCAACTGGAGAATCCGCTCATCAATATCGAGCAGAGACATGTGGCAGCCGAAGCAGCCGGCCAGCGACGTCGTTGCAACTCTCGGCTTACTCATGACCGCACCTCCTCAATATCGGAACCAATCGGTTTGTGGTCATACAGACGCTGACCGACAGGTTTCTCAAACCCGACCCGCTTTTTAATGATGCAGCCGACCGGGCAAATATCCGCCGCGCGGTCGGTCGCAGCCATATCGGTGTCGCCCAGATCCTGTTCGCCGTTGACCCCTATTTTACGGCTGAAACCGCGGCCGATGGATTGGAATACATTTTTACCGTCAAGCTCCTGGGAGGCCCGGACGCAGCGCGCGCACATCACGCAACGGTTATGGTCGAGCATGATATCTGGATGCGATGCGTCCACCTCTTTTTCAGGAAACTGGAAAGGATACTGCGGTGCAGTGATGCCGAAACGATAGGCCAGTGCCTGCAATTCGCAATTACCGCTCTTTTCGCAGAACATGCAGAAATGATTCCCTTCAACAAACATCATGTCGATGATGTTGCGCCGATGCTGCAGCAGCTGCGGCGTTTCGTTTTCAATCACCATGCCGTCCATCACCGGTTTCACGCACGCGGCCTGAGGGCGGCCGTCAACCAATACCGTGCAGACGCGGCAGCTTCCGATCGGTTTCAAATCCGGATGCGAACAAAGGCGGGGAATATAAATTCCGGCTTCATCTGCGGCTTCGAGGATCGTCTGCCCCTGTTTGGCTTCGATCGTTTTTCCATCAATCGTGATATTTACCGTCTGGCTCATTTTCTCCTCCTTTCCTACGCGTGGAATATCTCGGATCGCCGGCCCGCAATGGCACTGGCTTCTTCGACCGCTTTCATGATGTGGAACGACTTCTGTTTTCCGTTACCGTTTTCTTTAACGAGCGCGTTATAAACCGGGCGGAAATTTTTCAGCGTCGAAAGCACCGGATTGGGCGAGGTCTGCCCCAGCCCGCAGCGGCTCATGAATTTCACGCTTTCGCCCAGTTTTTGCAGATAGTCGAGATCGCTTTGCGCCCCTTCGCCGTTACGCACCCGTTCAAGCCGGTTTTTAAGCAGCACATTGCCGACACGGCACGGCACGCAGTAGCCGCAGCTTTCCTCCACAAAAAATTCCATAAAGGCGTCTGCCACTTCGAGAATATCGCGCTGATTGCTGAACACCATCATTGAGCCGCCGGTGGACAGCTCTTCATAGCTGATACCCAGACCGAACTGGGCCGGCCCGACCATCTGCCCCGAAGGCCCGCCGACGCAGACGCAGGCGACATCTTCGGCTCCGGCGCGTTTAAGAATATCGGCAAGTTTGGTTCCGAACGGAACTTCATAAATACCCGGCCGTTCGCAGTCGCCGCAGACACTCAGCAGTTTGGTACCTGCACTGCGCTCGGTTCCGATTCCGGAAAACCAGCCCGGCCCCATATCCATAATCCGCGCGGCGCAGCAGTAGCTTTCAACATTATTCACCGCCGTCGGCGAAACCATATAGCCTTTCACCACCGGGAACGGCGTCCGGTCCGTCGGGTCACCGCGTGTGCCTTCGCACGAACTGATCAGCGAGGTTTCTTCGCCACAGACATACGCCCCCGCTCCCATCTGAATCCGGACGTCAAAATTGAATCCGTCTTTTCCGAGAATACTGTTACCCAGCAGTTTCGCCGCGCGGCGCTTATTCATCTTCTCTTCGAGGAAGGCCCGCAGATAAGCATATTCGCCGCGCAGATAAATAATGCCCGTTTCCGCGCCGATCGCATAGGCCGCAACCGTCATGCCTTCGAGCACCAGATCCGCGCGTTCCGTCAAAAGCACCCGGTCTTTAAAGGTGCCCGGTTCGCCTTCGTCGGCATTGCACAAAACAAACTTCTCTGTTCCGGGCGACTGCCGCGTCAGCTCCCATTTCAGC
>QKFE01000155.1 GCA_003252225.1 Kiritimatiellales bacterium
GTTGAATAATGAGGCTTGCCCATTCGAGGATGCCCGATATGATGGCGCGCAAATTCTAAGGAAAGAACATGACTGACGAAACAAAACTGACCGGACTGACGCTGCTAAAAAAAGGGGAAACCCGCTATCCGACCTCGCCGGACGAAGCGAAACTCGAAACCTTTGAAAATGCGAATACGGGCCGTAATTACTGGATCACATTCAAAACCTCGGAATTCACCTCCCTCTGCCCGATCACCGGACAGCCCGATTTTGCGACGATCACGATCGAATACATTCCGGGCAAGCTCTGCGTGGAAAGCAAATCGCTGAAGCTTTACCTCTTCTCTTTCCGCCAAACCGGCACCTTTTACGAAGAGATTGTGAACCGTATTTACACCGATCTCGAAAAGGAACTTCAGCCGAAACGACTCATCGTGAACGGCGATTTCACCGCCCGCGGCGGGATCACCTCTTCGGTCAAAATCGACTCGGCGGAAGCCTGATCAAACCGGACGGAAAATACCCCGCTGTTTTTGCGGTTTTTGTGATCTTTTATGGCTAATGGAAGCCGCCTGCGCTACTTTCCCCCCATGCAATTTTCAGAGCTAATTAAAAATGAGGCGGTGTTGCGCGCGGTTAACGATGCCGGGTTCGAGAAACCGACACCGATTCAATCGGCGGCGATTCCGGCGATTAAAACCGGCCGCGATATGATCGGCTGTGCCCGGACAGGTACCGGCAAAACGGCGGCGTTTCTTTTGCCGCTGATTGAAAAGCTGATCGAATCGTGGACGGCTCCGCGCGAAATACGGGCGCGGGCGCTGATCCTCTCCCCCACCCGCGAACTGGCCATGCAGCTGGCGGAAAATGTCGCCGCGTTTTCGGCTCACACCGAATTAACCGCCCTTTTGGTGCACGGCGGAACAGAATACGAAAACCAGATTCTGCGGCTGCGCGAAGGGGTCGATATTCTGATTGCCACCCCCGGGCGGATGCTCGACCTCATTGAGCGCAAAGCACTGAAGCTGGATCAAATTGAAGTGTTTGTGGTCGATGAAGCCGACCGGATGCTGGATATGGGGTTTGCGCCGGACATCCGCAAAATCGCCCCGATGCTGCCGTCAACCCGGCAGGCCCTCTTTTTTTCCGCCACGATGCCGAAAGAGGCCCTGTCGCTGGCGACCGGCATTCTGCACAAGCCGATGCAGATTTCGTCCGACCCGGTTTCCGCGGCAGCCGAAAATATCCGCAAGCTGCTCTATTATGTCGAAAAAAACAACAAATTCGCCCTGCTCGAATGGGTGCTCAAACGGCTCGAATATCACCGCGTTCTCGTTTTCTGCCGAACCCGCCGCGGTGCGGAACGGCTGACCGAACGGATGCAGAACGCGGGGCTTCCGGTTGAAGTCCTGCACGGCCAAAAGGAGCAGACCCACCGGAAAGATATTTTCGAGGCGTTCCGATCCGGCAAAACTCCGGTTTTAATTTCAACCGATCTCGCCGCGCGGGGCATCGATATTGAAAACATTTCGCACATCATCAATTTTGACCTGCCCAACGAACCCGAAACCTTCGTGCACCGGATCGGCCGAACCGCCCGCGCCGGCGCTTCCGGCATCGCGCTCAGTTTCTGCGACCCGTCGGAAAAGGGCTATCTGCGCGATATTCAGACCCATCTGAACGAAGAGCTCGAAATCGACGACGAACACCCGTTTCACAGCGAGCAGATCAAAAACTTTTCGGGCAACGTGAAAGCCAAACACACCCCCGACAAACAAAAGCATATCAGCAAAATCCGCGAGCAGACCACCTGGCGGCTATCCCCCGATCAGCGGAATAAACTGCACGCAAAAGAAAACGGCCCGAAAAAGAACGCCCGCCGCAACCCCAAAAAAAACAAAGGCTGAAACCGGGGGGATGGGGGCGCGGGGGAAGGGGGAAACGCAGTTCTTCCGCCCCTATTCCATTGACCCGCCCGGCTGAAATCCGCAATATCCGGCCCCTATATGAAACAGGAAAAAACGACAGTCATTGAGCATCACAACTTTCAGGGCGAATACCGGATACTGCGCCTTTCAGCACCGGCAACCGGGCCGCTGGTAAAACCGGGTCAATTTTTGGAACTGCAGGTTCCCCGGCTGGCGGAGCGGATTCTGCGCCGCCCATTCAGTATTTATCAGGCCGACGAATCCGGCGTAGCCGTTTTGTATAAAGCGGTCGGACGCGGAACCGAAGCAATGGCCGCCATCCAAGTCGGCGAACAAGTGAATATTATCGGCCCGCTCGGCAACGGCTATCCGGAGGCGGATTCCGGAAAAACCCCGGTATTGGTTGCCGGCGGCTACGGAAACGCCGCCCTCTATATTCTGGCCCAACGGATGAAAAAGAAGGGGATCGCCTTTTTCGGCGGCCGTTCCGAAATCGACATCCTGCTGGTAAAGGAGTTTGAGAAACTGGGCTGGGAAGTACGCCCAACCACCGACGACGGATCGCTCGGAACCAAAGGGCTTGTAACCGCCGCATTTGATCCGTGGATGAATCAGCGGGGAGTAGGGAGCGGGGAGCAGGGAGTTGAAAATATCGAGCTGTTTGTCTGCGGCCCGAACCCGATGCTCAAAGCAATGGGCGACCGCGCGATTGAACACGGATTCACCGCCTGGCTTTCGCTCGATAAAAACATGGCCTGCGGCGTCGGTGCCTGCCTCACCTGCGTGATTAAACGCAAAACCGAAAACGGCTGGGAATGGGCGCGCTGCTGCAAAGACGGCCCCATCTTCGAATCGCGTGATATTATGTGGGAAAGTTAATTAACCACGGAATACACCGAATACACGGAAATAAATAACACCCTTCTGTGTCTTCGGTGTATTCCGTGGTTCAAAAAGGTTTTGAAATGAGTGTTGATCTGAAAATTAAAATCGGTTCGATGGTGATGAAAAATCCGGTGACGGTGGCGTCAGGAACTTTCGGGTACGGGCCGGAATATGCCGAACTGGTTGATCTGAACCGGCTGGGCGCAATCACGGTTAAAGGCATCTGCCCCGAAGAACACGTCGGGAATCCGACGCCGCGCACCTTCGAAACCCGCGGCGGAATGCTTAATGCCATCGGTCTGCCGGGGCCGGGCGCAAAAGGGTTCATTAAAAAATATGTCCCGTTTCTGAAACAGTACGACACCCCGGTGATTGTGAACATCTGGGGCAAAGGGATGGACGACTATGGAACGGTCGTTGAAATGCTCGACGGCGAAGACACCGTTTCGGCCTATGAAATCAACCTCTCCTGCCCCAACGTGAAAGAGGGCGGCGCGGCGTTCGGCACGGAAGTGGACTCCTTTTCAAAAGTGGTCGAACTGGTGCGCGGAAAAACGCAGAAACCGATTATCCCGAAACTCGCGCCCAATGTTCCGAATATCGCCGCATTCGCAAAAGCGGCGGAAAACTGCGGCGCGGATGCGGTTTCAATTATGAACACGATGCCGGCGATGGCGATCAATATCGATACGCTGAAGCCGGAACTGGCGAATAAATTCGGAGGACTCAGCGGCCCGCCGATTAAACCGATTGCGATCAAGCTGGTATTCGATGCGGCACGGGCGATCAGCATTCCGATCATCGGAATGGGCGGTATTTTTGAGCCGGAAGACGCGGTTGAATTTATGATTGCCGGCGCAACCTCCGTCGCCGTCGGCACCGCCAACTTTGTCGATCCGGGCACTATCGTCCGGGTGATTGACGGGATTGAACGCTATCTGATTGAAAAGGGTCATAACTCGGTCGCCGATATCGTCGGGACGGTGAAAATTTGAATGACAGGATAATTGGCCGACAGAATAATTTTCATTTCGCCTGACTTGGGCTCTTTATCCTGTCTCTAAAAAATCCTGTCTAAAACTGCATATGAATGTGAAACTCAAAACTGGAATCACGATTGCGCTCGGCGCTGTTTTTGCGGCGGCGATGGTTGGCTATTCCTTTTTCCAACCGTTCAAACCCAATGCCGTTCGGACGGCGGTTCCGCAGGGCGCATCCTTCGTCTTTAAAGCGGACAGTCTGGATGAACTGCTGAAAAGCCCGGTATGCGGCCAGCTCGACAACGCGCTGGGCGCGGGCAATTCGCTGAAAGCGCTGACGGAAAACAGCAGCTGGACTAAACTCGCCGCCGCATCGGAAATCGCGGTGGCGGACATTCCGTTCCGAAATACCGGGCAGCACAAAAGCTGGGCGGCGGCCAGCTGGGTCGGCTGGCGCAGTCCGTGGCTGCGCTGGAAGCTGGAACTTTCGCAGGACGAAAATCTGGAATTTATCGGCAGGCATATGGTTTGGCCGATCTGGCGGTATCACTCCCCGGAAATCGCCCGCGGAATGAACCTCACTTTCGCGTTGACCGACAACCTATTACTGACTTGTCTTTCGGAAAACCCAACCGATATCCTGTATTTGATTGACGCGTACGACAAACGGGCCCCATCGGCCCCATTCCAATAGAGGTTAATTATGAGTTTATACAGAAATATTCTGCTTCTGGCTGTGACTGCGGTTCTGTCAGCCGGCTGTTTTTTCACCAAAGACAAAACTGAAGACGACGACTTCATTGTTCCGCAAGCCGAAATCGAAGCGGTGCTCAAAAAAGGGCGCCCGCCCCAACAGTTCGGTTACAACATTTACCGCACCGGCGGAGGGAATACCATCGGCTACACCGGCAGCCTGCGCCTGCACCCGAACCATATGGCCACGGTGGATTTCAAGGAAGACGGCATCCCGCTGATTGAAGTGCGCGGCCGCTCCAAAAAGGATGAAATGAATATGCTGATCGATTTCAGCTCCCCGCATTCGTGGATGGAATATGCCACGGCGCGCGACTTTGATTTCATCTACTTTTTCATCAATAACATGAGTATCCCCTATCAGGGCATTCACAACACCGGCGGCGTTCCCGCTTTTGCCGGCATCTGCACCCAGCTTCGGATCGAAGATCTTTTCATGGAAGACGTGCCGTTTTACACCCGCATGGCCGAAGGCACATTGGGGCCGCTGGCACGCGGAGTTGTTTCGCCGCTGGTCGAGGCGGTAATGGGTTATGACAGTCTGCACCATTTTGAATATATCCGCATCGATCCGGACAAAAACAAGATCCAGTTTTCCACCACCATCCCGTTCGTTCCGCACGAAAATCTGGTGATGACCAAAGCGAAGATTGTGCTGAAAAAGAATTACGGGCTGGTGGTTGAAGGCGGAATCGACGGCGTGGATAGCCCGATTGTGCTCGATTATGCCGGCGACTACAGCTTTGCCCGCGGCGATAAACGGACGCAGATCACCCGACAGGTCAGTATCGGGGATATTGTTTACCGGAAAGTGCCGACGATGCTGCTGCCGAATAATGATTTTCTCCCGCGCGCGGGCCGCCGCCTGCTGGATCGTTATATGATCACCATCTGCCCGAAAGAGGGTGTGGTCTATTTTGAGCAGTATCCCGATACCCTCGAAAAGAAGAAAATCAAGGATATCGACGGCGACGGCGTTGAAGATTATCAGGAAGAGATGAACATGCTGCCGTAGGAAAACACCCTGTTTTCACACGGGGAACTGGGGGGCGAGGCTCTGTCCGAGCCATGATTTCGCAACGCGCCCCCCTCCGGTTCCGGCTCCGACAAAGCGTCGCCCTCCACTAAACCGCCGGAATTGCCGAAGTATCAAACAGGGGCAAAAGTTTTCCCCGCGCCCCTTTCAAAGCCACAACCCCGGAATCGGGTTTTATTTTTGCCCCGCCTGTTGCTCCGTGCTACGGTTCCGCTGTTTTGCAGGCGTTGATTTATTGATGAGCAGTTCGGAAGATAACGGAAAAAGGGGCGCGAATAAACCGCTGCCCTTTCGGGAGATCGGCAACGCGAACCTTTTTGCCGATGACATCGTTTTTTCGGATACGGAAAAAATCCTGTTCGAGGAGGATCTGCATAAGCAGCCGAATGACGGCCGCAAAGGGTTGATGGATGGAAATCCGAAGGAGCGCTATTCGCCGACGAAGAAGCTGAACGAAGGCGGAATGAAGGCGATTTGGGAGGTGGATGATCACCGTACGGCCCGTAAAGTCGCGATGGCGCTGATTCAGGAATCAAAGATCGCGTCGGAGGAAGACATCGATTCGTTCCTGTATGAAGCGCGGCTGACGGCGAACCTGCAACACCCGAATATCATCCCGATTTACGATATTGCGCTGGATGAAAACGGTAACCCGTATTTCACGATGAAGGCGCTGAAGGGGCAAACGCTGGGCGAAATCATCAAAGGGCTGCGCGACGGGAAAGAGGAATTTTCCGCCCGTTTTTCCCGTACCCGTCTGCTTGCCGTCTTTCTGAAGGTCTGCAACGCAATCGATTATGCGCACACGAAAGGCGTTATTCATCTGGATCTGAAACCCTCGAATGTGATCGTCGGCGATTTCGGCGATGTGCATGTGCTGGATTGGGGGCTTTCGACGCTGATTACCCATTTGAGTGAATATGACGGCGCGGAGATTTCGTGGCACAGTATCGACGATGTTTCGCTGGAAAACGGCCAGACGCTCACGCGCTATCTGGAAAGCTCGGCCAAACGGCGCAAAATTGTCGGCGGAACGCCCGGTTATATGTCTCCCGAACAGGCGCAGGGTTCGCCGTCGGACATTGATTTCCAGACGGATGTCTACATGCTCGGAGCGATGCTTTATGAAATACTGACCTATCACTGCCCGATCAAAGGCGAAACGGTCAAAGAGGTTTTACAGAAAACCGTCCGGGGCGATTTTCCGCCGCCGGGGAAACGGGCCCCGAAACAGAAAATTCCCCCTGCGCTTTCCGCGATCGCGCTGAAAGCGATGGCAACCGACCCGGAGGAGCGCTACCTCAACGTCGCCGCGCTAATCCGCGATATTCACCAGTATCAGGACGGCTTCGCAACCATCGCTGAAAACCCGACCTTTTTCACCCACACCGCTCTGCTCGTTAAACGGCACAAACTAGCGGTAAGCCTGATTGCCGCATCACTCGCGGTCATCGGGGCAATTCTCGCCCAGAGTTTCCGCTCGATTAAAGCGAGTGAAAAAACCGCCCTCGCCGCAAAGGATCTCGCGACGGAACGCCTCGCCGAACTGAAGGTGAAAAACGACTATATTGCGGCCACCGCCGCCAAAGTCGCCCCGGACTATCTCGCCCTAATGGCGCAGCAGGAAAAAGAATACCGCTTCATTGCCGCCGAAGAATCGCTGGATACCGCGCTGGCTTTCGACCCCGATCTCGCGGAAGGCTGGCTGCTGAAAATCAAAATGCTGCTTTGCCGTCAGAAATTCGCCGCAGCGTGGAATATTCTTTCCGGCAATCACGGCCATCCGGCGCCGAAAAATGAAATCGTTAAACTGCTTGCTCGGAAATACCGGGATAAATCGGAATTAACGGATACTGAAATCGCCGGTTTTGTGCAGGATCTGAAATCCGCCGATATGGAAGAGGAAATCCCGCGCTTCTTTTACCACCTGAATAAAACGCCGTTTGATCCCCAAACCCGCTTCCCGGCCCTCGAACAGACCCTGAAAATGCTGAACCCGGAAAACAGTGAACTGAATTTCAAATGGACACCTTTCGGCGAAAACTGGCTGATCGATATCGGCAACAATCCCGGTCTCGACAATATCGCACCGCTCGCCGGTCTCCCCATCGCCGTGCTCAACGCATCAAATACCCGCGCGCCCGATCTGAATCTGATCACCGAACCGGAACTGAGGGAACTTCGGCTCCGGAATACCCAGTTGACCCACCTTTTCGATATCGACCATTTTCAAAACCTCGAAGTGCTCGATCTGGGAAATACGCAGATCCGGAACATTTCAAATATCGTCAAATACCCCAAACTGAAATCACTCGATCTCAGCGGAAATCAAAATCTGACCCTCTCCCAGCAGCTGATCTGGAACCGAAACCTGAAAATGCTGACCGTGCCCGACACGTTCCGAAACGACTCCGTGGTCAAAACCCTCGCCCAACGCGGCGTCATCATTATTTACAGCGACAACTGATTCATGACCGAAGAAAATTACAATCCAACCCGCGTCACCCTGCTGGCCAAACTTAAAAAAACAGAAAACGAATCCGCCTGGCTTGAATTCGAAAGCATCTACCGCGGTTTTATTTTAAGCCTGATTCTTCGCATGGGCATTAATGCCGACGATGCGGAGGACATCAGTCAGGCCGTCCTCACCAAAGTCTGGCAGAAAATCGAGGATTTTGAATACAACCAGAATAAAGGCAAATTCCACAACTGGCTTGCCGCGATGACCCGAAACACCGTAAAGGACTTTTTCCGAACCCGGAAAAACTTCATCACAGGCCGCGATTCCGTCGAATATCAGGAACAGTATATTTCAATTGAAGAACAGGTTCTCCCCGATATTGAAAACCTCGCGCGCGAAGAGTGGGTGCTGCATATCACCAATCTGGCGTGGGAAAATATTAAAGACGACATCTACGAAACCAAACGCGAAGTTTTCAAACTCGTTTCCGCCGAAACCCCCACCAAAGAGATCGCGCTGAAACTGGGTATTTCCGAAGCCAGCGTCCGCGTTTATAAAGCCGAAGTCTTCGAAAAAATGCGCGCTGAAATCACCCGGCTTAACAATGACCTGACCTAAAAAAGCCCGACCGTTACCGGCCGGGCCTTTCAATAGAAACAGGTTTGGTGTCAGTTGTTCAGCGTTACTTCGCTTTGCGGGCTTCTTTTTCCTGCTCTTTCTGCAGACGTTTCAGGCGGTGATCAATCCGCTGCTGTTCTTTCTGCTCCATAACCTTGGAAAGATCGTCCTTTTTGTCTTCTTCTTCGGACTGATAATAGCCGCGGCCCTGATGCCGAAGTTCCCGCTGATTCGCTTCTTTGATCAGCTGACGGCGCGCCAGTTCAGAATCTTCAGGTATTCCGGTATCAGTTTCAAGAATCTGCGTATTGGCCAAACCGACCGTTACAAAGATAATTGTTTCATCCTGACCCTGCACGTTCTGCTTCCAGCTGAAAAGTCTGCCAAGGAACGGAATGCTTCCCAACAGCGGAACCTTTTTCTCTTCCTCACCTTCGGTCACCGTGGTCAGACCGCCGATTGCTGCCGTCTGACCGCTGGCGAGATTAAACACGGTTTGGATGCTTTTTTCGTCGATGACCGGATAGGTATTGTCACCCGCAGGTTTGTCCGCATATTTACGGGTCAGCGACGGGACGATCTGCACCGTGATATTACTGGACGTATTAATTGAAGGAGTTACGTCCAATTTAATACCGAAATCAAAGAACGGACGTTCGGGATCCAGCTCGAAAACAACGGTATCCGGCGAATCGTTCAGTGCCTGCTGACGGCTCTGCCGCAGGTTCGGCTCTTTACGAACGATCGAAATATTGGCTTTCTCTTCATTCGCCACGATGACTTTCGGATTGGAAACGATGTTGATCCCTTTGTTGTGCGCCAATGCACTCAGTATAATGTTAAAATCATCTGCATTAAGGACTGCCGTGCTTACCTCGTTAACAACCTTCTCTTTCGTAGGAATAATGCTTTCATACATGCCCAAGAAATTTCCATTAGAATCTTCAATCACTTCAGGAGCTTCCTCAGACACCTCATATTGATCCCCGTTCATGCGATAAAATTTTTGTTCCTTTTCGCTCTTGTCCCACGTCTTACCCAGTCCTTTTGCTCCGATGTTATAGGCCTGTAGCACGCTCCAGTCGATGCCGAGGTCTTTCTGCGCATCGTCGGTCAGCTCCA